>CANRBR010000018.1 GCA_947628915.1 uncultured Bacilli bacterium
CCCCCCCCCTGTCAATAGGTAAAAGAAAAAAATTAGGTTTTCCTAATTTTGCTTTTTATTTAACTTCATCCAAACTGTTTAATACTTCCTGTAATTCATTTAATTTACTTTTATCCATATCATCTATATCATTTAATCTATATTTTATTTTTAAATTTTTATATTTTTCTCTACCCATTGTGTGGTATCCAAGTAATTCTACTTTTTCTACATTATTAAAACTTTTAACATATTCTTTTAATTTTAATATATAATCCATGTTGTCATTAATCGTAGGTATTATTACTTGTCTTAACCATAGTTTGTTATTGTTAACTGATAATCTCTTTTTAAAGTAATCAAACATTGAACTATCTTTGCCAGTTATTTTTTTATAGTTTACTATATCTATAGCCTTTATATCTAAAATAACTAAATCTGTATATTTTAGTATTTCATCTAAATATTTTTTACTATAACCTGTTCCTGATGTATCAAGACAAGTATGTATTCCTGCCTTTTTACACATCTTTAACATCTCTAGTAAAAATTCTGATTGAAAGAGTGGCTCTCCACCAGAGAAAGTCACCCCTCCACCCATTTCTATATAAGGCCTATATTTTCTAATCTCATCTACAATTTCCTTTGATGTCATCTTTTTTGATGAAGTCTTCTTCCAAGTTTCTGGATTATGACAGAATATACATCTTAAAGGGCATCCCTGCATAAATACAACTATTCTAATACCTGGACCATCTACTAGTCCCATAGTTTCAATTGAATTTATAAAACCTTCTTTAAACTTTTTCATGGAATGTCCTACTTATTACTTCTTCTTTTTGTTCACGAGTAAGTTTATTAAAGTTTACTGCATATCCTGATACTCTAATAGTTAGATTTGGATATTTATTAGGATTGTTCATCGCATCAACTAGTAAATTTTTATCAAGTACATTTACATTTAAGTGATGCGCACCACTCCCAAAATATCCATCTAGTATTTTAACTAAATTAGTTACTCTTGTTTCATTATCACTTCCAAGAGCATTTGGAGTTATTGAGAATGTATTTGATATACCATCTTGACAGCAATCTTTATATGGTATTTTAGCAACTGATGAGAGGGATGCTAAAGCACCGTTCTTATCTGCTCCTTGTGTTGGATTAGCGCCTGGTGAGAAAGGTACACCTGCTTTTCTTCCATCTGGAGTTGCTCCTGTATGTTTACCATATACTACATTTGATGTAATTGTAAGGAGTGATAATGTAGGGATTGCTCCTTTATATAACGGATACTTTTTAAGTTCTCTATAAACTCTTTTAACTAAGTTTTTAGCTACAGTATCTACTCTATCATCGTTATTACCATATCTTGGATAATCAAATTCTATATCAAATGCATTAGTAAGACCTCTTTCATCTCTTTTAACTCTTACATGTCCAAACTGTATTGCAGAAAACGAATCAGCTACTATTGAAATACCTGCAAGTCCAAATGCCATTAAGTATTCAGGATTTGTATTTAAAAATGCCATTTGACTACTTTCATAAGCATATTTATCGTGCATATAGTGAATTATATTTAGTGCGTCTACATATATTTTTGCGGTCTTAGCAAGTACTTTATCAAAGCGTTTCAATACTTCTTCTACATCTAAATATTCACTCTCTATAGGCTCTATTCCATCTATAACTAAATCACCAGTTATCTCATCTTTTCCACCATTTAGAGCATATAAAAGTACTTTAACAAAGTTTATACGAGCTCCAAAGAACTGTGTTTGATATCCAAGTTTTAGTGCGGACACACAACAACTAATCGCATAATCATTACCGTATATTGGTCTCATCAAATCATCGTTTTCAAACTGTAAAGTATGTGTCTTAATTGACATATTAGTTGCAAACTTCTTAAAGTTCTCTGGTAATTTTTTACTCCAAAGTATAGTTAGATTAGGTTCTGCAGACTCACCTATATTATTAAGTGTATTTAATATACGGAATGATGTTTTAGTTACTAAAGACCTATCATCATCCAACATTCCACCGATAGATTCTGTTACCCAAGTTGGGTCACCTGCAAATAGTTCGTTATATTCAGGAGTTCTCAAGTGTCTAACTAATCTTAACTTAATTACATATTGGTCTATTAATTCCTGAGCCTCTTCTTCTGTTAGTATTCCTTTTTCTATATCTTTTTCTATATATATATCAAAGAAAGTCGTATTTCTTCCTATACTTGTAGCCGCACCATTATTTTGTTTTATAGCGGCTAGATATGCAAAATAGGTCCACTGTATTGCCTCACGAGCACTCTTAGCAGGCCTAGATACATCAAAACCATATCTTAAAGCCATTTTCTTTATTAATTCTAAAGCTTTAATCTGCTCTGATACTTCTTCTCTAAGTCTTATAGTATCTTCGTTTATATCAGTAATTTTTTCTAAATCATTTTTCTTACTTTCTATTAAGAAATCTGCTCCATATAAAGCAAGACGTCTATAGTCTCCTATGATTCTTCCTCTACCATATGAATCAGGTAGTCCTGTTATTAAATGGTTATGGCGAGCAAGTTTAATCTCTTTAGTATAAGCGTCGAATACCCCATCGTTATGAGTTTTTCTAAATTCTTTAAATCTAGTTTCTAACTCTTTATCGAGGTGGTACCCATATGCCTCTAGGGATTTATTAACCATTCTAAGTCCACCATATGGATTTACTATTCTTTTAAGTGGAGCGTCAGTTTGAAGCCCTACAATAACCTCAGATGGTCTATCAATATAACCTACCTCAAAGTTATCTATACCACTCATTATAAATGTTTCTACATCTAAAACTCCGCTTATTGCCTCACGTGCGAGTAATTTCTTACACTTTCCCCACACTTTACTAGTTTTCTTACTTATTCCAGTTAAAAACTTATCATCATCTGTATACTCTTTATAATTGGATTCTATAAAGTTTTCTACATCTATATTATTTTTCCACTTTGTTCCTTTAAAGTCTTCCCACTCTTGCATTATATCCTCCTACTATTATTTAAAAACTCTTCTTCATCCCATATAGTTATTCCAAGTTTTATTGCATCATCATATTTACTACCAGGTGAAGAGCCTACAATTACTACATCTGTTTTCTTACTTACTGATGAAGTATTTTTACCACCTAAAGACTCTATCAAATCTTTTGCTTCATCTCTAGATAGTGAATTTAGTGTTCCTGTTAAGACAAATGTTTTATCTTTAAATAATTCATTTATATTTTTTTCTTTTCCTATATATGTCATATTGACATTATTATTTTTTAAGTTTTCTATTAATTCTTTATTCTTTTCTTCACTAAAATAATCTACTATACTATTTGCAATTTTAACACCTATATCAGGTATTATAGATAAATCATCTAAACTTGCAGACATTATATTATCCATTGTTTTAAAATATTCACTAAGTATTTTTGCAGTCTTCTTTCCAACATGTTTTATACCAAGTCCAAATAGTAGTTTTTCTAAAGAATTATTTTTACTCTCTTCTATATTATTAAGTAAATTATTTATACTCTTTTCTCCAAAGCCCTCAAGTTCCATTAAAGCCTCTTTATGGTTTTCAAGTTTATAATAATCGTTTATATTTTTTAAATATCCTATATTATAGAAATCCTCTACTATGCTTTCTCCAAAGCCTTCTATATTCATAGCGTCTCTACTTGAAAAATGTATTAGACCTTCTATATTTCTAGCATCACAGTTTTTATTTGTACAAAAGTATGCGACTTCTCCTTCTTTTTTAACTAATTTAGAACCACATATAGGACAGTTTTCTATCATTTTAAAAGGTATTTCATTTCCAGTTCTTCTATCCTTTTTAACCTCAACTACCTCGGGTATTACATCTCCTGCTTTTCTAATAGAGACAACGTCTCCAATTCTTATATCTTTATCTTTTATATAATCTTGATTATTTAGTGTCGCACTAGAAACGACACTTCCTTGAAGTCTAACCGGGTCTAAATCAGCACGTGGAGTTATCTTACCAGTTCTACCTACATTAAGTTCTATATTTCTTATTTTAGTAAGTACTTCTTCTGCAGGAAATTTATAGGCTATTGCCCACTTAGGTGTACGAGCAGTTACGCCTAACTTTCTTTGGTCACTAAAATCGTTTACTTTTATTACAATACCATCTATTTCATAAGGTAAATCTTTTCTTTTTGAAGTCCAACTATTTATATAATCTATAACTTCTTTTATATTATCTACCTTTTTTATATTTGGATTTACAGTAAAAGTTAACTCTTTCATGAAGTTAAGAGCTTCTTCTTGTGTATTTAAATTATAAGGATTAGGATTGGGGATGTGGTACATAAATGTCGAAAGATTTCTTTCACTAGTTATTTTACTATCTAACTGTCTTACTGAACCTGCTGCTGCATTTCTTGGATTAGCAAATTCTTTTTCACCCTTAGATTTTCTATCTTCATTTAGTTTTAAGAAAGAAGATTTAGGCATATATATTTCCCCTCTAACTTCTATAGAAATATCTTCTGGTAGTGAGAGTGGTATATTTTTAATAGTTTTAACATTGTGAGTAATATCTTCTCCAACGGTACCATCTCCTCTTGTTGCTCCCCTTACAAGTTTACCGTTTTCATATAGTAGTGATACACTTAAACCATCTATTTTAAGTTCACATACATATTTAGGATTACTTATTACTTTTTTTACCCTTTCATCAAAGGCTAAAACCTCATCCTCATTAAATATATCATCTAAACTCATCATAGGTATATCATGAGTTACCTTTTTAAAATCACTTATAACTTCTCCACCAATTCTAACAGTTGGAGAATCTTCTCTAACTAAAGATGGATTTGCAGTTTCAAGTCTAACAAGTTCATCCATTAAACTATCGTACTCTTGGTCTGTTATACTTGGATTATCTAGTGTGTGATACTCATAACTTGCTTTATTTAATATTTTTACTAATTCATCTATTCTATTTTTATCCATCCTTATCACCTATATAATTATACCATAGTGAACACTTAATTCGCAATAATATAAATTTGTTTTTTACTTTTTATTTTAAAACAATAAAAAATTAGAGAAAATCCCTAATTTAATACCTTGTCTTTTATTGATTTTATATTAATATTAGTTTTATTATCTAATATTTCATTGATAATTAATGTCTCTATTTCATTTTTAATTATTTTATCTATCTTTCTTGCACCAAACTCATTATAGTTAGATTTATCTATAATCTCTTCAATGACATTACTAGATATTTTAACATTAATATCTTTATTTTTATACTTTTCTTTTAATCTCTTTATTTTATTATTTACTATTTCTTTTATATTATCTTTTGTTAGATAATCAAATTTAAGTATACTATCTATTCTATTTATAAAAGGTATACTAAAGTTATCTTTAAGTTCATTATTTACTTTGTTGTTATTTGTAAAACCAATACTATTAGTATTATAGCCTACATTAGATGTCATAATTATTATAGCATTATTAAAGTATATGTCTTCTCCTTTTGCATCTTTTACTCTACCTTCGTCTAGTATTTGATAAAATAAATTTATTACATTAGGGTGTGCTTTTTCTATCTCATCTAATATCAGTACTGAAAAAGGATTATCTTTAACTATTTCAAGTATATTTTTATTATCGTTATACCCTACATATCCAGCAGGTGAACCTATTAGTTTACTAACTTCGTGTGGTTCACTATACTCACTCATGTCAAGTCTAATAACACTATTAGATACATTCTTACCAAATAATTTAGCAAGTTCTGTTTTACCAACCCCACTAGGCCCTGTAAACATCATGGAATAACACATACCATCATCTTTAAAACCTAGTTTTAATTTCTTATATACTTTAATTAATTCATCTATATTACTAGTATTTCCTATTATCTCACTTTTTAATTCCCTTTCAAAATCACTAATTATAGATTTATTTATATCTTTTAATTCATATATAGGTACATTACTTTTTCTTGAAACTACTTTTATAACATCTTCTTTAGTTACTACATTAGTCTTTTCTTTAGTAAGTTCTAGTTCTAACTTATTCATCTTAGACATTAATTTATTTTCTTTTTCTTTATAGCTAGATGCCTTTTCATAGTCTTTTTTAATTAAATAGTTTTTCTTTGTTTTAATTATTTCTGTTAATTCTTTAGATAAAGTATTATAAGTCTTTAACTTTTTATTTTCTTTTAGTGATACATGAGCAGCAACCTCATCTAATATATCTATAGACTTATCCGGTTCATATCTATTTTTTATATATTTATCGGATAGTTCTATTATGTAGTCTATAATCTCATCACTAATATAAGCTTTATGGAAGTTTGAATAAGTATCTCTTGATTTTAAAAGTATATCGCGCACTGTCTTTTTATCAGGAACACTCACTTCTACTTTTTGGAATCTTCTATCTAAAGCCTTATCTTCTGATATAAATTTTTTATATTCAGCTTTAGTAGTCGCACCTATACATCTCATTTTATTACGAGCTAGGGCAGGTTTAAATATATTTGATGCATCTATTGCTCCTTCTGCTCCACCCGCACCAACTAGTGTATGTATCTCATCTATAAAAAGAATTATATCGTCGTTTTCTTCTAGTTCTTTTAATATTTTATTTACTCTTTCTTCGAACTCACCACGATACTTAGTACCTGCTACTGTAGTTGCCATATCGAGTGAGATTATTCTTTTATTCCTTAGATTATTAGGTACATCACCACTAACTATTTTTCTACTTAACTCTTCTACTATGGCAGTTTTACCAACTCCTGCCTCACCTATTAATACAGGATTATTTTTCTTTCTTCTAGATAATATTTCTATAACTAATCTTATCTCTTCATCTCTACCTATTGCTTCATCAAGTAACCCGTCACGCGCCTTTTTAGTTAAATCTACACCTAGTTCATCTATTAATAATTTTTTATTTTTAGCCTTTTTAGTAGGTATTTTATAAGCAAATTCACTGTATAGTTCATCTAAATCTATATCCATACCTATCATTATTCTAATTGCAATACCTTCTCCTTCTTCAAGTAAGGCTGAAAATAAATGATTTATAGTTACATTTCCGTTATTGTTTTCTTTACTATCGTATACTGCATTTTCCATTACTCTTTTAAGAAGTGGTGTGTATAAAAAACACTCTGATTCTTTAGTACCAATCCCAACTATATCTATTATTTCTTTTTTAAATCTATCATAGTCTAAATCGTACTCTTTTAATTTTTCACTTACCTCGTTATCGTCTTTTAATATTGAAAGAAGAAGGTGTTCACTACCAATGTAGGGGTGTTTTAAACTCTTCATCTCTTCTTTTGCAGATATAAGTATCTTTCTTGCTTCTTCAGTAAAACTATTATACATAGTATCCCTCCTATATTATTCTATGTCTATAATGAATAAAAATAAGTTGTTTTATACAACAAAATTATCTATATATTATCATCGCACTAAAACAATATATTTGATCTTCTCCGCATATGCCAAGAGCAACCTCATACTTAATATCTATTAAATCTATTTCTTTTTCACTTAAAAATTTATTAATACTTTTCTCTAAATCTAACTCGTGAGATTCATCAAATAATTTAACCTTCATAAAAAAATCACCACTATCATTATAATAGTGGTGACAATTAGTTTTTGTCGATTAATATGCATTTGTTCTATTTGAGAATACTACACCATAAGCAGGGAAATTTACAATAGTTGTTGGGTCTACCGAATTAGGTACCATTCTTGAATAGAATCCTGGAGCGGCAGTTATATGACCAGTTGCAAGTTGGAAGTGTAAATGAACAGCAGTTGAACATGTCTCATATGATTCAGTTCCACCTACATTACCAATTACAGTTTCTGTTGTAACAATATCTCCAACACTTACATTTATTTTAGATAAATGCATATAACCCGATGTATAATTTTTACCATTTACTGTATGATATATGTATACTTGATTTCCTCCACATTTGTCCTGTCTTACTATAAATGCAACTTTACCATTTGCAGTTGAGTAAACTGGAGTCCCATAACTTACACCCGCTATATCTATACCGTAGTGGAAATCAGATACTTTTTTGCCGTGAAGATAATAAGTTCTAGGGCCAAAAGTACTTGAAATACGCCCAGAAACAAGTGGTCTATAAAATGCAGTTCCTGGAGGAAGTTGTCCTTTACCACATTTATTTATATCTTCATCGAGGTCACACTTTAGTTTATTCTCATAAGTATCTACTAACTCCTCTAATGCCTCAATTTCTTTTTCAACACTTATTCCCATATCTGTAATCTCACTCATCTGTGAGCCTAAAGAATCTAATTCTTTTTCTAACTGTTTTTGTTTTTCATTTAATTCAATAGTTTTAGCATCCAAATCCTTTTTCTTTTGTTCGTTTTCTTTTATTTTTGTGTGATATTCATCTATCAATCTATCATTATAACCTGATAATTGTTCAGATACAGCCATTCTATATATAAAATCTGTAAAGTCTGCTGCATCGAATACATATTCAAGATATGCAGATTCACTACTAGATAACTGATAATAATTTATTATTTTTTTAATCTCTTCTTCTTTTTCACCGATTTCAACAGTTAACTTTTGTATCTCATCTTCGAGACTAACTATTTCTTTTCTTGCATTATCAATCTGTCTACTTATAGAATTAATCTCATCACTTTTCTTATTCATTTCTTCTTTTGTTAAGTTTTCTTTATTTTTGTTGTCTTCATATTCTTTTTTGCGTTCTGCAAGTTCAGTCTTTATATCCCTTAAAGTTCTTGCCTCTACTACTTCTTTAGTTGGAATAGAAAAGTTAACTACAAGTAAAATTAATATAATTAATAAATATTTACCCTTTTTAAGTATTTTCATTCTTTCATCTCTTTTCTTATCTCTTTATAATTAGGTATATACTTGCCTACTAAAGCCCAAAACGCTTTAGAGTGATTAAAATGAATTATATGCGATAGTTCGTGTACTATGACATAGTCAATTTTAGATACATCAAATTCTATTAATTTAGAATTTAGAGTTATCGTATGATTTTTCTTGTTGTATACTCCCCATCTAGTTTTCATAGTTCTAATTTTAAGTATTGGAGACTTGATATTCTCTTTAAATCTATTAAAAACTATTACATATCTTTCATCGAATACTCTTTCTATTTCATCTTTGTACCACTTATTTAACATTTTCATATCTTTAGTATATATCTTATCGTCTGTTATAGTTACTTTAGTTATATCACTTATAATTATATCATAAGACTTGCCTAAATAAAAGAATTTGTTGTTTTTTTCGTTTTGTTTTTCTATATTTTTTATCATTTTGCGTAAAGAAGAGGTATTTTCATCCATTAATTTTTTTATCATACTTTTGGTAGTTAAATAATTGCAAGTAACATAAATCTTTCCATCTTCTTTAACTCTTATATATAAATTTTTATTGTTCTTTTTTTCTATTATTACATCGTATTCTACACTATCTAATATATACTTCATACTTACTCCTATTTCTTTAGTTTATCTTTTATAAATCTATTTATAGATAGATAAGGATATATAGCATTTAAGAATTTCTTGCGATTGACTTTCATCCTTGAATCTAGTTTTAATTTTTCTATATTTATTATCTCTTTAACACTCATCGCATATTTTCTTAAATTACTAAGTAAGTCTATCGATACACAAAGGTCTATTATAAATATTCCGAAATAAATACCTAAAGCAAATATAACAATAGGTTCTTTAACTAAAGATATAGATAGTGGATTTATCCATTTATATATAAATAGATAGTAAATGAGTGAAAGTAACCCCCATATTAAAGAGTAACTAAGACATATAAATCCTTTAATATTAAACTTATTATCAGTATAATCCCATAACTTTAAATGCATAAATTTATATAAGAAATATCCTGATATAAATTCTAGAAAACTCAATATTACTGTAGATAATATAAATATAATTAATATTTTATAGTTCGAATTTATACTATCAAACAAAGTACATATTATATTTAATATAATCGCACCAAATCCATATATTGGAAGTACGCATCCAGTCATTAATCCTGGATTTACTATTTTTCTAGATATTGTGCTTCTATATATAAACTCTAATATAAAACCTATTATTGAAAATAAACTAAATATAAATAAATATTTAAAAAGTATCATATACTCACCTATATAATTATAGCATAAAAAAAAGAATAAATATAATTATTCTAATATGGTGTCCCTGATAGGAAATATTATTAATATATTTAAAAACAAGTTTTTAGTTTTTGTATAACTTTTTACTTTTATATAAAACCTTAAAAACAAGAGTAAAAGATAAAATACGCGATGTCAGAACAATTATTTATACTGGTTCTCTATACCTATATTTATCAATTATGTCAGGTTCCATTATTTCCATTTCTTTGTTTTTTCGATTAGCAAGTTTTGTAGCAGAAGAGGGATATATAGTTGCTAAATATAAAACATTCTTTTTTGTCGTACGAACTACTAACGTAACACCTTCTTCAATATTCTTATAATATTCTAATCCATTTTCTTCTTTATTATAAAATACATAATCTGGATCTTTGATTATATTTGGTATTGATTTTATTGCTCTATTAAAACTATATTCACTTTTAAATTCAAATTTATGTTTTGAACCATGAGTTTTTTCCCAATTTTTTCCTTTTACTATGGGTTTATTAAACTGTTCAGGAATATTCCATTGATCTGTTATACTTCTTGAAACTCTACCTACAAAACTATCTCCTTCTGACATAATTATCACCTCAAAAAAATAGGACCTATACTGTTAAATATAGGCCCTTTTGATGAACAACTAGGAAAGACTTCTGTCCTTTCATCCTCTTTCGGTATTACCTACTCAAACTTTTTTACAAGTGTAGCGGTCGAAGATTCTCCGCAACTCTAATTGTTCTATAAAAGAATAGCTCAAAAACAACAAATTTGCATATTCTTCATATTAAATTTATCACAAATTCAGAAATTTTACAACTTAAATTTGTAACAAATTTATGATTATTATACACTTTTTTTTGAAAAAGTCAACAAAAAGAACTAGCTAGTAGAAATATATTAAATAAAAAAAGGTAAAATATATTAAAAAATCAAAAAGTCTTATAAAATAAGGATTAATAATCATATGGTGTCCCCGATAGGACTCGAACCTACCACCTAAAGTTTAGGAAACTTTTGCTCTATCCTGATGAGCTACGGGGACATAAACAAAAGACTTAAATTAATAAGTCTATTTTATAACATTAAATAAAAATAGTAAATATAAATTAAATACATAAGTTAATTTATAACTAAGTTTACTTGAAACCTCTCCAAAACTTAATATCTTATCAACTATACTTACTAACCAACTTTCAGCATATTTTGGTATCTTATAGTCTATTGGAAACATATGAGTTTCAATTATATTTATCTCTTTATCAGTCAAACTAAAATACTCAAGAGAATTATTAACTGCTTCTTTTGGGTGTTCTGTTGAAAATAATTTTATTTTGTCTTTTACTTTATCACAATCACTTATTTTTTCTGTGTAGAAATCGTGCAGTAAACCACCAACTGCTACATCTTTATAATCTAATTTTAATTTTTTTGCAATTTTATATGAATAATATGAAACTTTTAAAGAATGGTTTAATCTATTTGTATTATGATGTTTTATATTCCCAATCTTTTTAAATTCTTCATTATCCATTATTTTATCTATAATAAATAGGTATTCTTGATCTTTAGTGTATTTTGTCATACCTTTTTTCTCACCTCAGTACTACTACATTATATCACATTTTTATAAAAATTATAATGTTTTTTGTTACCATTTTAATGAATATTTAAAAAAGCCTTTAATTTAAAGGCTTATTCGATAGTTAATTGTCTATTTAATGGTTGTATCTCTATATAAGTATTCCCATCGTTTACTTTTATTTCAGTACCATCATTATATTTATATACAGTTTTACTAGCTCTAGAAGATTTCTCCCAAGTAATTGGAACAGCATATCCTTCTGATATATACCATCCTGTACCTTTACCTATGTTATCAAGTGTTTGTCTTCCTTTATAATCTCCACCTATTGAATAACTATTTACTTGATATGTTATTATATTTTTTGCAGTATACTGTAATCCTGTAACATAATCTTTATGTACTGTATTATTTTGAAATCTATTATAGACTTTATTAACACTATCGTATTCAAACGATGTATTTCTACTACTAGAATAGTCTATATATACTTTATTTGCAGGAATTGCTCCATCCATATTTGATAAGTTTACAGATTTAGCACTATACTCTAGTAATGGCTTTTCGTCTGTAGTAGTTCTATATTTATAATACTCAGCCCCACTCATTATCTTAGATGTTGTAGTAAATGCAGTGTGTTCTGTTGCAAGACCAAGTGATGTATCTCTCGTATAACCGTTATAACTCAAGAAGTTTATGTTGTTAACCCCGAGTGTTTTCATATCACTCTCAGCCTGAGGGCTCCAACCAAAGTGTACATATATTGCATCGTTTTCAAGTGCATAATCTAAAAAGTAATGTCTAGATGACCTAACAGAACCTATCCTATCCAAATTTTTATCTTTATATACTGCCATTAGTCTTGTATATCCACCTTCAACTATTATTTCATAAACCATGTATGCATCTTGAAGTCCAGATTGATATCCCCATACAGTCTTAATATTGTTTATCATTACTGCATATGGTCTAGATTTAGAATCTAAATCTAGTATTTTTATTTTTTCTTCTACTTTAGGTTTAGTTTCTTTAGCTTTATCAGTACTATCTTTAGTTTTAGATTTAGGTAAATTTAAACATACAACTATTGCAATTATAACTATAATAAGTAAAATTAATATGCTTAAAGCTCTTTTACCTTTTTTATTTAACTTCTTTTTCTTAGCCATTCTATCACCAGTATAATTATATCATGTTTTTAATATTTATTACAAAATATTTTAAATTTATTTAAAACTATTCGTAAAGAGGTATTTGTATGATGACTCTAGTCCCACTACCATATTCAGATAAATATTCTATTTTCCCACTGTGAGCCTCAACAATCTCATATATCAAAGATACACCTAAACCTGAACCTCTTTTTTTTGTTGTAAAGAATGGATTTTTCATCTTAGATAATACTTCTTTATTCATACCTACTCCATTATCTTCTATAGTTAAATAATATTTATTATCTTTTATTTTAGTAAATATATTTATTTTACCTTTCTTATTTTCTGGAATGGCTTCTATACTGTTTTTAATTATATTTATTAATACTTGACTAAGTTTATTATAATCACCATTTATAAATATCTCATCATCTATTATATTTAGATTTAAATCTATATTATTTTCGTTTATTAGAGGTTTTAACTTATCTAGAGTATCTTCTACTAACATATTAAAATCCATTATATCTAAATCTAAATTGTTTTTATTTATAAGCAAGAAGTCTTGAAGTAAAGAAAGTAATCTTTCTATTTCTGATTTTATAATTGGAATATACTTTTCTACTTGTTTAATATCCCTTACATTCATCATATCTAAATATCCTTTACACACAGCAATAGGATTTTTAATTTCGTGTGTTATTTTAAATAGTGATAATCTTATTTGCTTTTCTTGTTGTAATTCTTTATATGTTAAGTGAGATTTTAATATCTTTTTACCTGTTTCATATATAAGACATATAATATTTAATATAAAGAAATAACAAATTATTATTAAAATTATTTTATTTATATTATATAATTCTTTATTATAAATATATATCCATGCATAAAATACTATACTATTTATAAGAGTACATAACTCTATATATAATACATTGTTTATCTTTTTATATTTATTAAGTAAATATAATATTGTAGTTGTTATATGTCCTATTAATATAAAAAATATATTATTAAAAGACATTCCATACATTATAATTAAAGCGACAGAAAAAATATTGGCTAGAATATATTTATCTTCTAGGTAAGATAAGACTACTATTGAGCTTAAAACTAGTATATTTACTAGTTTAGAATTATCTAAACTACAACTATATACTAGAAAAAAGGAAGTTATTAAAGTTAAAGATAAATACATCTCTTTAGATTTATTGGTTATATTTTTATTTGTAGATAGATAAATTAAATACATGAGTATAGGAAAAAGTAAAAGTACAACATCTAAAAATATAATATCGAAAAAGTCCATAATCAATCACCAAAACAAATATATCAAATTAATTTGTCGAAACTTGTCGAAAAAAGAAAAAAAGTGACGAAATATCACTTTAATTCATTAATATGTTTTTTTATTTGTTTAGCGCTTGGTCCAAGTATTATTTTAAGTTGGTTATCTATTTCAACTATTCCCTGCGCGCCCATCTTTTGTATACCTTCTTTATTAGCCTTAGTAACATCTTTCAAGTTAACTATAAATCTGGATTTATTAAATTCATAATCTATAACATTATCTTTACCACCTAAAAGCATTATAAGTTTATTTGCTTCTAAATTAAAGTCTTTCTTCTTAGAGCGCACTATTGCAATTGCAATAATCAAACATATTACTACTATTATTATATATTCTATCTTAAAAAAATCTCCCATAGTATCACCATTTCAATTATACTATATTTCTGAAAAAAAAGAAATATGTTGTCGTTTTTATTGTATAAAACTTAAAAAGAGTGTAAGATAATAATGGTGATTCAATGAAAAACATATCAAAATATAAAGTAGATTTAAGCATATTAATATGTATTATATTATTTGCTATTATTAGTATAATTACTATTATGAGTGCCGAGAAACTACTACCTCTTGAAAGTAATTTAGTATTAAGACAAATACTTTGGTATGGTGTTGGATTTATTTTAATATATTTTGTTATGTTTATAGGTAATAAATTTATTTATAAAAATGCCTGGATACTTTATATAATTGGAGTATTATCACTCCTATTAGTATTAATATTTGGTAGTGAGATAAATGAAGCAAGGTGTTGGTTTAAAATACCTGGAATTGGTAATATACAACCTAGTGAATTTATGAAAATAATACTGATAATAGTTTTAGGGCGTATGATTAATGATTTTAAAGAAAAATATCCAACTCAAACTTTAAAACAAGAATTTATATTTTTAATAAAAGTATGTATTATAGTTGGTATACCTAGTATACTTACATTCTTAGAGCCAGATACAGGAGTTGTATTAATATACTTGCTTATTACTTTTGTAATGCTTTTAATATCTGGTATAAGATATAGATGGTTTATAATTGTACTTGGAATATTTGGATTAGTTATTGCTTTTATATTAACGACATATTTCTTAAATAATGACTTATTTATTAAAATATTTGGTTCTTCTTTCTTTCTTAGAGTAGATAGACTTTTGGATTGGTCTAGTGGGAGCGGATATCAACTTGAAAACGGCATTACTGCAATAGGAAGTGGAGGGATTCTAGGATATGGGTTAAATAATACTCCTATATATTTCCCTGAACCTCAAACCGATTTTATATTTGCAGTATATTCTAATAACTTTGGATTTATAGGTTCTTTAATACTTATTGGATTACTCACATTCTTTGATTTAAGACTTATAAAACTAGCAATAGAAAGTCCAAGTAATATTAATAAATATATTATATCAGGAATACTAGGTATGCTTATATACCAACAACTACAAAATATAGGCATGACTATTGGTCTTATGCCTATTACTGGTATCACACTGCCATTTATAAGTTATGGAGGGTCTAGCCTGCTTAGTTATATGATAATGGCAGGATTAATATTTAATATATCAAATGAAAATATTAGATATAGAAACTAATCTTTTTAGCTTCTTTTTTGTATTTAATACCTAACATTACATTTTAATTGTTCCTTTACTATATATAACTTAGATTTGTCTATAAAAAAAGAAAGTAATTTTATATCACCTTCTAAAACTAGTTATTACTTCTTTAGCATCTGCAATTGATAGTCCTTTTATATAACTTAAAAATTCTGTTTTCTTTTTATTTAAATCTTCTACATTTGCAGCAATTATTGTATATTCTTGACCATCAAATTCTATTGTAGAAGAACAACCGACATTTTCTATACAAGATATCGTATATTTTAGTTGCATAGCCCTATCCAGAAGTGATTTGTTGTTTATTATGTCAAATCCTATACAGGAATGAACTTTTAATACTTTGCCATTTCTATTGAATATTTTAAAGTCATTATTATCTATTTTAATTACTACAAAGTCTCCACAAAATTCTCTATCACATAAATTTTCACATTCTATTATTCTTTTACCATCTTTATAATATGAATATGTCTTTTTACCTACTACTTGGAATTCGTTTACCTTTTTAGTTATATCATTAATAATATTATTATTTTTTTCATTATTATAAAGTTCTTTTGATATAATTTTATTTTTATATAGTTCTTTTAATACATCGTCATAATCTACATCTTTCTCTAATTCTCTTACTACTTTACCATTTATATCTATAATTATATTTTTATAATTACAATTAACTACAGCATATCCACAATAAAATCTTGTTGCATATATAAAAGAACAAGGAATTATTTCATTAAAACTATCATCTATATACCCATATAATCCTTTTATATTTTTAACGAGTGCGCGACCATTATTAAAATCTTCAACCAAAGTATAATCGAAAAGAAATGTCTCATACCCAGATTCATTTATATAACCACAAACCCCATTAGTGTGCATAGTTGAAAACTTTCCTTCACTATAATCTCCAATATGTCTATAGCCATCACTGTCAAGTTTGATGTACATATTATAATTAGTTTTATCTATAAACTTTAATTCATCCATTTTAATCACCGATGTATATTATTATAACACACATTATATAATTTTTAACAAAATAATACAAAAAAGATATAGTTTTACATATCTTTTTAAGTTAATTGTATTTAAATAATTTAATTATAACTTCATACATAGGTTATTGAGGAATGATTTCTACCTAATGTCCATTTGCTTTCTGTTACTTTTGTTGTTTTTAAATTCGTACAGTTACCAAACATTTGATAACTACTATTGGTTGATAGCTGTGTATCAAAACTTGTTAAATCTAATTCTGTTAAACTACTACAATCATTAAACATCATCCACATACTTTCTACTAGGCTAGTATCAAAACCACTTACATCAAGTGTTGTTAAGCTACTACATCCATTAAACATAGATGACATAGTATTTACTTGACCCGTATTCCATTTACTCAAATTAAGTTCTATTAAACTACTACAGCTTCCAAACATATTTGCCATGCTTGTTACACCACTTGTATTAAAATTTTCTATTCCTTTTATTTTTTTTAAATTGGTACATCCACTAAACATACTTTGCATAGTTGTTGCTTCAGATGTGTCAAACATACTTAAATCTAGTTC
>CANRBR010000019.1 GCA_947628915.1 uncultured Bacilli bacterium
TGAACTAGATTTAAGTAGTTTTGATACATCACAAGTAAAAAATATGAGCTCAATGTTTAATGGTTGTACGAATTTAAAAGCTATAAAAGGTCTTGATAAGTTTGATACAAAAAATGTAACAACGATGGCCGGTATGTTTATGAGATGTAGTAGTTTAACTTCAATTGATGTAAGCCACTTTGATACGGAAAATGTAGATAGTATATTAAGTATGTTTCAAGAAAGTGGTTTAGAAACGTTAGACTTAAGTAGTTTTGATATGAGTAAAGTAGAAGATATGAGAAATGTATTTTTAAATTGTGCTAATATAAAAGAAATAAAATTTAGTAGAAAATTTAATACACCTAAAGTAAAAACTATGGGAGGTATGTTTAATGGATGTAAAAGTTTAATAAAATTAGACTTAAGTAGTTTTGATACATCAAGCGTTGAAAACATGGGAAATATGTTTTACGGCTGCAGTAGTTTAACTTCAATTGATGTAAGTAGTTTTGATACTTCATTGGTTAAAGATATGGGTGCAATGTTTAACACTTGCAGTAGTCTAACAGAATTAGATTTAACAAGCTTTGTAATAAGTAGTGGAACAAATATGGCAAATATGTTTAGAGGAAGTGGTAATTTAAAGAAAGTATTAGTTAGTAAAAATAAATGGATATTAGAGAATGCATCATCTACTTTTGCAATATCATTTAGTGACTTTACATATGTAGATTAAACTAATTAACGAACATGATAGTTCGTTTTTTTCTTGACTTAATAATATGTATTTTATATAATTATGTTGGTGATTTAAATGAATATAAATAAGATAAAGAAAATGAGTGGTAACAAATATAAAATATATATAGATGATGATATATTTGATACTTATGACGATGTAATTATAGAAAACAATTTATTATATAAAAAAAATATTGATAAAGAATTATATAACAAAATATTACTAGAAACTAACTTTTATAACGTATATTATAAAACTGTTAAATATATAATGAAAAAAAGAAGAAGTGAAAAAGAGGTAATAATATACTTAAATAAATTTGATATAGCAGAATTTGATAAAAATAAAATAATTGATAAATTAAAAAGTATAAATTTAATAAATGATAAAGAGTATTGTAAAGCATATATTAATGATAGGCTATATATATATAAAGAAGGTATAAATAAAATAAGAAAAGATTTAATAAAACAAAATATTGATATTAATATAATTGAAAGTGAATTAAAAAATATAGATACAGTCTTTGTAAAAGAAAAACTAAAAAAAATAGTACTTAAAAAAATAAATTCTAATAATAAGTATTCTAATCAGTATTTAAGACAAAAAATCATAAATGAAATGACTAATATGGGATATGAAAAGGAGACCATAATTGATATACTTAACGAAAATATAAAAGATGATAACGAAATATTAAAAAATGAATTTAATAAAATATATAATAAACTTAAGCAAAAATATAATGGCTTTGATTTAGAAAATAAAGTCAGGCAAAAATTATTGATAAAGGGATTTAAATTAGAGTGTGTAAACTCATTATTGGAAGAAAAAAAAGAAGATTGATTTCTTCTTTTTATTCATCTTCTTCTTCAACGTTTGTAGCATTTTTTATTGTTTTTTCATAAGCGCTTTTCATAAAGTCATCTTTTATAGATAATTTATATTGTTTTCTTAGTTCATCCCATTTCTTTGTAAATAGAGCGCTATCTTCAGATAATTGATTTTCTGCAAAATCTCTTTTTACATCATCCTTAATATCTTTATACTCTTCAACAGGAGTAGAACTTACTTTTAGAATTATATGATAACCATAAGATGATTTTACTGGTTCTTTAGTATATTCACCATCTTTAAGTTTTAATGATGCATTCCAGAAAGCCTCATCTGTTCCTTTTTTATTAAAGTTTTCAAATAATCCACCATTTGCATATGTTCCTGTATCATCTGAGTTATTTTTAGCAAGTTCTTCAAACTTAGATTCTAATTTTTTAGAACTTGTTTCATTTAATTCTTTAATTAATTTAACTGCCTTATCATATGCTTCCTTATCAGCTTTTTCTTGATCTTCAGCATCACTATCTACTTCTATTAAAATATGTCTAACTGTTTGTGTATCAGAGTAGTTGTCGTCATAATATTTTTTAAGTACATCTTCGCTAGTTTCATCTCCAATAAATTTTATAATTGCTAATCTTTTCATGTAATCTTTTAATACATAATCATAGAACTCATCTTCTGTTTCAACACCAGGTATTCCTATGTAATTAGCTATAAAAGTAGCAAAATCGACTTGTGAATAATCAGCATAATCTTTATAATAATCAACTACTTCTTGAACATAAGCTTTATCATCATCTGTAACTGTAACTTCTTTATCAGCAATATAGTTATCTATGATATTAACTAGTTCATTAATTCCGCTACCTTCTTTTAATGCTTCATATAAGTCATCAGCAGTAAATTCTTTTCCATTTATAGTAGCAATTATCTCATCACCGTTAGAAGTTTTAGGAACTCTTTTAGTATTTACAACATATATTAAAGCTCCTAATAAAACTACTGCTATACATATAACTACTATAGATAGAGTATTCATTGAATTTTTAATGTTATTCAATAATTCGCTTTTTTCTTCCTTTCTTTCAGGTATAGTTTCAACTTCAACACTCTTTACTTCAGTTTCTTTTACTTCAACTTTTTCTTTAGGTTGAACTTTTTTAGTTTCTACTTTTTTTACTTGAGTTTTTTTAGTTTCTGATTTCTTAACAGTAGAAGCTTTATTGGTTTTTTTACCCTTACTATTCTTTTCGTTTGTATTCTTTGGCATGTTAGCCTCTCCTTTCTAAAAATACGATGTAACTCATCATACATATATTATTTTAACAAATTAAATGTTAAAATTCAACCAAATATTCACATATTTACAAAATTTTCATAAAATACTGTGAAATGATAAAAAAGGAGGAAAGATTATATGTGTTGTAATTCTGGTGTATCTGGTGCAGCTATCGTTTTAGTATTATTTATTCTTTTAATAATCATACTTGGAGCATATATTTAGGAGGTGACTAAATGAGTTCTAATAATTCTTGCTGTGAAAGTACAGTACAACAATCAGGTTGTAGAAATAATAGCGGCTTTGTTATAATAATTGTATTATACATATTACTTGCTATTATAATAGGATCTTGTTTATATTAAAAAGAGGTTGACCTCTTTTTTTGCTTGAAAAAATGTGGTACAATACTGTTGTAATTTAAGGACGTGATTTTTATGATAATAGATTCACATTTACATATTAATTCAAAAGTTATTCGTGATAAGCAGCAAGCAGTTAAAAATATAAATAACGATACAAATATAGAATCAGTTATAAATGTAGGACTAGATATAGAAACAAGTAGAGAATGTGTTAGATTATCAAACAAAGAAAATAAATTTTATGCAGCAGTTGGAATACATCCTCTATATATAAAAGAAGAAAATTCGGACTGGTTGATTAGAATGTGTTATAACAATGATAAAGTAGTTGCTATTGGAGAAATAGGACTTGATGCTAGCAAAAAGAATTCATACCAACAAAAAATAAATTTCATAAGACAAATCATGATAGCAAATGCAGTAAAATTGCCTGTAATAATACACTCTAATCTTTCAAGTAGAGAAATAATTAATACATTTGAAAATTATCTTAAACCGCAATATGGTTGTGTTTTTCATGGCTTTCAACCAAATCTAGATGATTTAAAATATATTTTGAATAATGGATATTATGTCTCATTTGATGGAAGAATAACTAATAAAAACAACAAACAAATTTTAGAAGTTTTAAATCTTATACCACTAGATAGATTTTTAGTAGAAACAAATAGGCCTTTTTCAATTAAAGATGAAAGAAATAAATGTATTAATATAAAAAGTGTTATAAGTGAAATAGCTGAAACTAAAAATTTATCTGAAGAAGAAGTAGAATATGCAACAAATAAAAATGTAAAAACATTATTTAAAAGGATGAAGTGATAATATGGTATATTTAGATTATAGTGCGACTACTAAACCTAGTAGTGAGGTAATTGATACCTTTGTTAAGTGTTCAAATGAATTTATTGGAAATCCCAATTCAATGCACTTACTTGGTGTAAAGTCTAAAAAGATGATTGACAGTGCGACTAGTCAAATAGCAAAACTACTTAATGTAAAAGAGAATGAAATAATATATACTAGTGGCTCAACTGAATCAAACAATTTAGCAATAAAAGGAATAGCGTATAAATATAAAAATAGGGGTAAGCATATCGTTACCACTCTTTTAGAACACTCTTCAATACTTGAACCATTGAACTTTTTAAGTGAGTTAGGATACACTATTGATTATGTAAAACTTGATAGCAACGGCATGGTTGATTTAAATGATTTAGAAAGACTTATTACTGATGATACTATACTTGTTAGTATTTGTGCGGTAAATAGTGAAATAGGACTATTACAGAGAGTTGATGAGATAGCAAAGATAGTAAAAAGACATCCTAAGTGTTTTTTCCACAGTGATATAACACAGGCACTTGGTAAAGTAAGAATAGATATAAGTAACATTGATTTAGTTAGTTTTTCTGCTCATAAATTTTTTGGTTTAAAAGGAATAGGGGCACTAATTAAAAAAGAAAAAATAGAGTTAACTCCTATAATACATGGTGGGAAAAGTACAACAATTTATAGAAGTGGGACTCCTGCTTTACCCTTAGTAGTATCACTTTCAAAAGCCTTAAGACTTGCACTTGAAAATATAGATGAAAAAGAAAGATATGTTAGAAAGTTAAATAAATATCTTAAAGATAATTTAAGTACTTATGAAAATGTTAGAATAAATAGTAACGATTATTCAATCCCACATATACTTAATATAAGTGTTTTAGGTGTTAAACCAGAAACTATGTTACACGCCCTAGAAGAGTATGAGATATATGTATCAACTAAAAGTGCTTGTTCATCAAATGATAGTAAGTCAATTCCTGTGTATGAACTTACTCACGATTTAAATAGAGCAAATTCTAGTATTAGAATAAGTATTTCATATTTAACTACTAAAGATGAAATAGATACATTCTTAAAATATTTTGATATTTGTTATAAGAGGCTTACATGTTTAAGATAACTAGTCCTAAAATAAATAATATAAAATATATAAAATATGAAAATGTAATAGATAAAAGTACTTTAGATGGATACTATATAAAGGATGAAGAAATAATACTTATGAGTGATACTACAGTTAATAACTCTAAGTTTGAAGGGGTAAGTTTTAAAGCGGATAGTGTTTTAAACTTAAGTTTAGATGATGTAATATTTATAAACTGTGATTTATCTAATATAAAATTTATAGACTTAAATGCTTATAGAGTTGAATTTGTAAACTGTAAATTAGTTGGTACAAACTTTATAAATTCTAATATCTTTGATATATCTATTAAATCATCCCTTTCAAATTATATAAATATATCAGGAACTAATATAAAAAATATGGAAATAGTATCATCTAGTTTAATAGAAGCAAGTATGATAGATACTAAACTTAAGAATGTTAATTTTGACGATGTAAACTTTAAAAGTGTCGAAATAATTAGTACACCTTTAAAAGATATAGACTTATCTAAATCTAATATAGAGGGAATAAAGATAGATTTAAATAGTTTAAAAGGGGCTATAATAAATACATATCAGTCTATCTTTCTAATAAACCTATTAAACGTCAAAGTAATCTAGTATTACTTTTTCTTTACATTTATATGTGTAAAGAGATAATTAAATATACATAAAAATATTGACAAGCATAGTTATAAATTTGTTATAATTAGGGTACAAGAGGGGAATATATGGAGATGATTAAATGAGTAATATAATGAGTGGTAAAGAATTAAGTGAGCAAATAGAAGAAGAGATAAAACAATTTGCTAAACAATGTATTATAAGACCATCAGTAGCAGTTATAGATATTGGAAATAATTCAAATACTGAGGCTTATATAAAAGCGAAAGAAGAGGCATGTAACAGAGTAGGTATATATCTTAGATATTATAAATATGAAGAAGATACATCCGAACTTACTATAATAAATAAGATAAAAGAATTAAACAATGACGATTATGTAAATGGTATAATGATAACTCTTCCTATACCTGATAAATATAATGAAAAAAGGTTGATTAATACTATCATTAATAGTAAAGATGTAGATGGTCTAACAGACATAAACGTAGGTAGACTTATAAGTGGTAGAAAGTCTATTATGCCTTGTACTGTTCAAGGTATTATGGAATTGCTTAAATCTTATAATATAGATTTAGTTGGTAAAGATGTAGTAATAGTAGGTGATGGAAAGGTAGTAGGTAAACCTTTAATAAATGTACTTTTAAACGAAGGAGCAACTGTTACTATATGTCATTCTAAGACTGTTGATATAAAAAAACATACTTCTAGCGCTGATATAGTTATATCTTGTGCGGGTGTTAAAAACTTAATAACTGCTGATATGATTAAGGAAGGCGCAGTTGTTATAGATGCGGGATGTAGTTATGAAGATGGTAAAGCATATGGTGATGTAGACTATGCTAAAGTATCTAAAAAAGCATCACTAATCACGCCTCCAACAGGTGGAGTTGGACCTATGACAGTAGCGATGTTTCTTAAAAATACGATACTTTGTTATAACAATAATAAGAAATAGTTTTATTTCTTTTTTAATTATTTAAAAATTTAATGTTGTAATTTTTTTAATAAATGATATAATTATATTGTAAAGAAAGTAGGGGAATTTATGAATAAAAAATTAATATTTAGAATTGTAGGTGCTTTAGCATCCGCTTTAATAATAGCAGGTGTATTTGTACCATTTATTAGTGTTACGGGATATTCTACAAGTATCTGGGAGACTTTTTCATCAGATTCTATATACTTACCTATAATGCTAATCGTTTTTGGAGTAATAGGTGTAATATTCTTCGCACTTAACTTTAAAACAGAATTTGCATATATGAGTACAGGTGGCGTTGCATTCTTTTTAGTAATGCAGACAATAGATATAATTAATCAAGGAGTATTTGATACTTTAAGTGTTGGTTATTACTTCCTTGTAATAGGTACACTAGTTACAGGAATAATGGCATTTTTGACTAATTTAAAATCTAAGAATAACAACGTAATTCAGCCACAACCTGCTTTAAAAAATGATAATATGATTGAACAGATAGATAAATTATACGATGATAAATCTACTCAAACAAATGAAATATCTCCAATACAACCAGTTAATAATGTAGTAGAACCAATACCTGCTATACAACCTATAAATCCAGTTGTTCAAAATAATAATACACCAGTACAAAATGAAGTTCAAGAAACAGTTGAAACTCCAAATATAAATCCAGTAGTCCAAGATTTGACTGCTCAAAATATGCAAAGTCAAACACCAGTAAATCCAGTAGTACAGGAATTTACAAACAACAATGTAGTTCAAAGTAACCCTAATCCAGTGGTTCAGGAATTTACAAATAATAATGCAGTTCAAAATAATCCTAATCCAGTAGTTCAAGATTTGACTGCTCAAAATACACCAGTGAATCCGGTAGTACAGGAGTTTGTAAATAGTGCTCCATCTACTGTACCAACACCTCAATCTAGTGAGCCTAATCCTGCTTTACAAGATTTAATGAATTCAAACTCAAAGCCAATTGAACCTCAAGATACAAATACAAATGGAACTGATATATTTGGTCAACCAATAAATAAATAAAAGTTTGAAAATAACTTTTATTTTTCTTAAAAATATTGTATAATCTTATTGGAGGTAGTTATGAATCAAGAAAATAAAATTACAATAAACAATTTAATTTATTCACTATTATTTTTGATATTTGGTATAATACTTTTAAATAGAGCAGATGATTTAGTAAGTATTGCATCAAAAATAGTAGGTGCAGTTCTAATACTAGTAGGTATAGTAAAATCAATAATCTATGTATATATGAAAGGAAAACTTGGAGAATACAGTTTATCAAAATTACTTGTAGGTTTACTTCTTATATCTTTTGGAGTATTATTTATATTATTTTCATCAACATTTAGTTTTGTCATAAGAACAGTAATAGGAGCATGGGTACTATTTGCTGGAGTAAATAGAATAATATTCGCTATTTCAGTATTTTCACTAGATAGAAAAGGCTTTTTAGTTTATTTATCTACTGCGCTATTTATGTTTATATTGGGTGTATTATTGATATCTGGAATATTTGACCAAGTTGTTGGACTTTTAATAATTCTTTATTCAATTACTGAGTTAATAGATTACATATATTATAAAGTAAAATATAAAAACTACGAACAACCATCTACTAGTGTTGAAGTATCAAAAAAATCTAAGAAAAGTAAAAAATCAAAAAAAGGTAAAGTAGTTGATGCTGTTATAGAAGAAGATTGATATTTAGTCAATCTTTTCATATACTTTCAAATAATATATAACAAATTTATTAAAATATGATATAATTAATTTATAATAGAGGGAGATATTATGAATAGTAAAAAAGAAATTATATTAAGTATATTGCTAATTATATTATTAATTTATTCGGGTTTATCATATCTAACTGATCTGTTTACTGATTCAATAGAACTTAATGTTGCTATGTTATGTATACTAATTATAGTTGGAATATGGGTATTATATTCGTATTTAAAAAGAGCTCACAACAATTTAAAAGCAGGAGATAAACTATTTAATTCATTAGTAAATAGTACTGATACTGTCTATATAATGATAGATTCTAAAACTAAAAAGGTAGTATATTTATCAGGAACTTCAGAAGAAATATTGGGCGTAAAAGAAGATACTTTAGAAGATACTGCATATAAAATATTAAATATACCTGTAATAAAAAGTGAATTAAATAATATAGAAAAAGAAGAATATACTAGTCAAATGCTAGAATACGATAATCCTAAATATAATTATCCTATGTGGATTAGGATAAAATTATCTAAATATAAAGAAAAAAATAATGAATATTATATTATACAAATAATAGATTCAACGAAGGAGCACGACCACCAACACCTTCTCATAACTCAAGCAACAGATATAAAATCAAGAGAAAGTATACTAAATCAGATTACTGCTAAATCTTATGATTTTGAAATAAATATAAATGTTAACTTAAATAGTTTCTATTTAAAATATTTTAAAAAAGATAATCTATATCTCGGAGAAGAAAAAAGAGGTAATTATAAAGAAGGACTAGATAAGATATTAGAATATGTAAATGAAAACGATAGAGAATTAGTCTATTCTAATTTAAATATAGATAGATTGAAAGAACATTTCTCAAAATATGAACTAGATAGTGTGGTTATAAGATATAGAATAGGTAATGAAATTAAAAACAATCCTTGGATTGAAAGTACGATTTACTTTTTAATAGATAAAGGTAAAAATACCGTATCTATATTATCTAAAAATGTTACTGAGAGTTTAGAGAGTATTAGAGAGCAAAATGTAATGTTACAAAATGCATTAAACGATGCAAAATTAAGTAATAAATCTAAAACAGAACTCATATCAACTATTTCTCACGATATTAGGACTCCTTTAACTAATATATTAGGTCTTAGTGAATCTTTACTTAGTAAGAAAATAAGTAACGATATAAAAGAAGATATAACAAATATAAACGATTCTACAAATGAGGTTATAGATATAATAGATGGACTTTTAGATACATCTAAAATAGAGAAAAAGGTTATTGAAAAAGAAGAAAAGAATTATAGTTTACTTAAAATGTTTAAAAATGTAGAAAACAGCGCTAAAGAATATATAGGTAATAAAAATATAAAATTAAATATAAATATGGATAATAATTTGCCTATAATACTATTTGGAGATTATATAAGAATAACAAAAGCTATAAACGAAATAGTAAATAATTCAATAAAATATACTAATGAAGGAGAAATCACTGTAAGTGTAAGAGGCGAAAAAATCGATACTAATGTTAAAGTTATAGTTGAAGTAACCGATACTGGAGTTGGTATAGAAGAAGAAAAGTTAAAGTCTATAATGAATAGTGACAATAATAAAGGTTTAGATACAGTCAAAAATTTAGTAAATTTACTTGATGGTAAACTCGAAATCGAAAGTAAAGTAGGAGAATATACTAAAGTAACATTAAGTTTTATTCAAAGAATAGTAGAAGATAATAAAGTAAGGGAATTAATAACTAATAGTAAAAAGGCAGAAGAGTTCAGCCTAAAAGGTAAAAAAGTTTTAGTTGTAGATGACAATAAATTAAATTTAAAAGTAACAAAAAGACTTTTAGAATCATACGACCTTGATGTAACTTTAATAGAAACAGGAGAAGAATGCATAGATTTAATAAAAGATAACAATTCATTTGATTTAATATTTATGGACCAAATGATGCCTGGATTAAATGGAATAGATACTATGAATAAATTAAAGAAGTTAAATGGTTTCACGACTCCAATAGTGGTACTTACTGCAGATGCTATGCAAGGGCAAAAAGAAAAATATCTAAACAGTGGTTTTTCAGATTATATTTCTAAACCTATAGATAAGAGTGAACTAGCTAGGGTATTAAAAAAATTTTTAAAGAGTCAATAAAATGGTAACTACTCAGACTTTACAAAGTAAAAAAAATAGAAAGTAGCAAAAAAAGGCTGCTTTTTTAAATGATTTATGAGAAAATATATATAGTAAAGGAAGTGATTGATGTGGAAAGAAATTATGAATTAGGTTTGTTTAAGGAATTAGAAGAATTAAATAAAAAGATGGATAAATTATTGCAAGAAAATAAACATCAATCACTTGAAATATATGAATTAAAAGAAGAATTAAAAAAATACAAAAAATTAAATGAAGAAGCCCAAAAGAAAATAGCAAAACTTTTAGAAGAAAACGAAAAATTAAAAAATCAAAATAATAAAAATAGTAGTAATTCATCTAAACCATCATCAACTGATATGTTTAAGCCAAAGAAAAGTGGCCCAAATTTATATAATTCTAGAGTTAAAAGTGGAAAAAAAACAGGAGGTCAGTTTAATCATGAAGGACATTCTTTAACAAAAGAAAAAATAGAGAAAAAAATAAAAGAAAATAACGTTGAACTGGTTGAAATTAAACACACTATTTTTGGTGACTCAAAAAAAGAACCAGTAATAAAATATAGATTGGGAATGAAAGCAATTCCAATCGTTGAAAAACACATATTTGAATATTCTGAAAGTACAAAAGAAAAATTACCAAAAGAATTTTATACAGATGTAACATATACGAATGATTTTAAATCTTTAATTGTATTTATGAATGTTCAAAATGTGATGTCATTAAATAGATTAAGCGAATTTTTTAGAATAATAACGAGAAATATCATAAATTTATCAGAAGGAACAATAATAAATTTTATGAGAGAATTTTCTAATAAGAGTATAAATACTATAGATAATATTATAGAGAATGTTGTATCCAATCCTACTATGTATACAGATGAAACAACAGAAAAAATAGATAAGCATAACTCCTATGTAAGAAACTATTCCAATAAAAATTCAACAGTTTATAAAAGTCATTTGCATAAAGGACACAATCCAATAAAAGAAGATAATATTTTACCAAGATTTAATGGAATAATAATGGGAGATCATGATACAACATTAGATTCATATGGTTCAAAAAGGATAGAATGTAATGTTCATTTAGGAAGATATACAGTAGAAATAACGCAAAATGTATTAGATGCGCCATGGGCAGAGAAAATGAAAACATTACTCGAAACGGGAAATAGAACTAGAGAATATGCTAAGGCTTATGGATTAGATGGTTTTAATGATGATAATTATGAAAGGTATTCCAAAAAATTTGATGAAATAATAAATGAAGCAAAAGAAGAAACCAAAAATATGACCTCCTCATTTTACAGAAAAAAATCCAAGAAATTATATACAAGATTAGAAAAGAATAAAGAAAAACATTTAGCTTATTTAAAGAATTTTTCGTTGCCTTATTCCAATAATGTAAGTGAATCTGATTTAAGAGTATATAAAATAAAATTAAAAGTATCAGGATGCTTTAGAAGTAAAACAGGCTCAGATTATTTTGCAGATGCACTTAGTATAATTAAAACTTCTAAAAAAAGAAAAGAAAATGTTTTACAAAATATAAAAAGCATTTTTGAAGGTGAAGTTTTATTTGCAAATTAAAGAGTAACCTATTTAAAAGTTACTCGTTTTGAAGTGTTTAAGTCTGAGTAGTTACATAAAATGATTCTTTTTTTGGATTTTATATTTAAAAATAGCAATAAAAATGTTATAATGATATAGGAGGCTAATATGGAACTTAATGAAATAATAAATATATATAAAGAATTAAATAATAGAGTAGATGATTTATGGAGGTCTCTTTGACCCTGATGTAAAGAAAAAAAGAATTAGTGAACTTGAAAGTGAAATGAATCAACCTAATTTTTGGGATGATAAATCACATAGTGAAGAAGTATTGTCTGAAATAAATTTATTAAAGTCAAAAATAATCGATATAGAAAAGTTAAAGAAAAATATAGAATCAAATATAGAAATATTAAATTTAATTAAAGATTCAAACGATACTGATATGTTAGATATAATAGTAAATGATATAGATACTATAAAAGAGACTTTAAATAATGTAGAGTTAGAATTACTTTTAAATAGTCCTTATGACAAGTCTGACTGTATACTTGAAATACATCCTGGAGCAGGAGGGACTGAGTCATGTGACTGGGCATCTATGCTTTATAGAATGTATTTGAGATGGTGTGAAAAAAATAACAAAAAAATAGAACTTTTAGATTATCAAGATGGTGATGAGGCAGGGATAAAAAGTGTATCATTTATAGTTCATGGATTAAATAGTTATGGATATTTAAAAAATGAGAAGGGAGTACACAGACTAATTAGAATAAGTCCTTTTGATTCTAATAAAAGAAGACATACATCTTTTGCTTCAGTAGATATAACTCCTCTATATAACAACCAAGATATAGATATAGAAATAAAAGATTCTGATATTAGAATAGATACATTTTGTGCATCTGGTCATGGTGGTCAAGGAGTAAATACAACTCCATCAGCAGTACGAATTACACATTTTCCATCAAAAATAGTTGTAACTTGTCAAAATGAAAGAAGTCAGATAAGAAATAAAGAAACCTGCATGACTGTACTTAAAAATAAACTATATAATTTAGAACTCGAAAAAAGAGAAAAAGAGTTAAAAAGTATAAAAGGTGAAAATACAGAGATTAACTTTGGCTCACAGATTAGAACTTATACTATGTGTCCTTATACCCTTGTAAAAGACCATAGAACTAATACTGAAGAGGTAAATGTAGATAAAGTATTAGATGGTGATATAGATAAGTTTATATATGATAATTTGAAATTAGGAGTGAAATAATGTTTGGATTTAAAAAAAATAAAATAAGTGAAAATATAATAAAACAAATAAATAAAAAAGATAGATTAAAAAGATATTCATTTCTAGTAATAGGGTGCTTTTTACTTGCTTTTGCTTTTAATGTATTTTTTAAACCAAACAACTTAGTTACAGGAGGTATATCTGGTGTATCAATAATAGTTAATAATGTATTTGGTATATCCACTTCTTTATTTATAGCAATATCATATGTACTACTTCTTATAATAAGTTACATACTACTTGGAAAAACTACTACTAAATATTCAATAATAGGTTCAATACTATATCCAGCATTTGTATTTGCTACTAAAGATATGGCAACTTTAATACATTTTGATGTAGATAATATGCTTTTAGTCGCACTATTTGGAGCTTTAATAAATGGAATAGGTGCAGGACTCACATTTAAATATGGTTTTTCAACAGGCGGTGGGGATATATTAGGTCAAATAATATCTAAATATTTTAAAATACCTATGGGTAGCGCTCTTAGAGTAATAAATATCATAATAGTAGTAAGTTCAGGATTCTTTATTGGTGATTCTATATATGCATGGGAAAATGTTATGTATGCAGGAATTGCAGTATATATAATAACTTACTTAACAGATAAAGTATTACTTGGAATATCCGATTCAAAAGCCTTCTATGTTATAACTGATAATGAAACTTCTATAAAAAGATTTTTAATGGAAGAACTCGGTAGAGGAGTTACAGTACTAGAAGGTAGAGGAGGATATACTGGAGATAGAAAAAAAGTTATTATGTGTGTTATACCTACTAAAGAATATTTTCTTGCTAAAGAAGGAATAATGGAAATAGATAAACAGGCTATTATACTTATAAACGATGTATATCAGTCTGAAGGAATAGAATAGGTGATTGTATGGATTTAATTAGAATGTTAAATGTAAAAAAGACATATAAAACAGGAACAACTGCTATATATGACTTAAATTTATCAATAGAAAAAGGAGAGTTTGTATTTATAATAGGTGCGACTGGATGTGGTAAAAGTACACTTATTAAAATGCTTTATAGAGAGGAAAAACCTAGTAGTGGTAAAATATTAGTAGGTGGATTAGATGTTGGTAAAATAAAGAATAGAAAAGTATATAAACTAAGAAGAAAGATTGGAGTAGTATTCCAAAACTATCAATTGTTACCTAACTCAACTGCATACGAAAATGTTGCCTTTGCTCTAGAAGTATTAGGACTTCCTAAAGATGAAATACATACTAAAGTTATGAAAGTTTTAGACTTAGTAGGACTTAAGAACAAGGCTAAACAGTATCCTAATCATTTATCTGGTGGAGAGCAGCAAAGAGTTGCAATCGCTCGTGCGATAGTAAATGGGCCTAAAATACTTATATGTGATGAGCCTACAGGAAACCTAGACCCAAAGACCAGTATGGAGATAATGGAAGTATTAGAGGCAATAAACGAACTAGGAACAACTATTCTTATGGTTACTCACGATATAGAAATAGTTAAAAAGATGAAAAAGCGTGTTATATTACTCGATTCAGGTAGAGTAGTTAAAGATTATAAGAAGGGGGAATATAAACGTGAAAGCATTTAGAATATTATCTAGAAATATAAGAGACTCATTTAAAAGTGTATTTAGAAACTTCTCACTATCTTTAGCATCAATTTCTTGTATAACTATAACTCTTATAGTTGTTGCTGTTGCAATAGTATTATCTTTAAATGTAAATAATTTTACTAAAATAGTTGAAAAAGATGTAACTATAGTTGCATTTCTTGATGTAGATATAACTGAAGAAGAAATAGATGATGTATACGATGAACTATTAACTTTAGATAATATTAATTGTCTTAGTGGTGAGAGTAGTGGTACTTGTGATAAAAAAGATATAACATTTGTAGATAAGATGGATATATCTAAAGATATGATGGCATCATCAGAAGTACTTGATAGTATTATGAAAGATTACACTAGAGAAAATAGTCCAATACAAGATACATATCAAATTAAAGTAGATGATATAAATTTGATTAGTAAAACTGCAGATGAGATAAAAGAAATAGAAAATGTAGATGTAGTAAAATATGGAGAAGGAATGGTAGAGCAATTAGTATCAGTATTTGATGCGATTAGAAAAGGTACTATATTTATGGTAATCGCTCTAATAATAGTAACTGCATTCTTAATAGCAAATACAATTAAAATAACTATCATGTCTAGAAAAAGAGAGATAGAAATTATGAGACTTGTAGGAGCAAGTAATATAAATATTAAATTACCATTTATATTTGAAGGATTGCTTTTAGGTATGTTTGGTTCTATAATACCAATAATAATAACTATATATGGATATACTGCTTTATACGACCATTTTGGTGGACATTTATTTACAAACTTTATTAAACTTATTGCTCCAACACCATTTGTATATTTAACATCCCTAGGACTATTAGTAATAGGAATGGTAGTAGGTATGTTTGGAAGTGCCAGAGCAGTTAAGAAGTATTTAAAAATATAAAATTAAAATAATAAAAACGGGACATCCCGTTTTTAATTATTATTTAATTTATATTTTTTGATATAAGTAATAATTCCTATACCGAGTGCTATATCAAACATTGCTATTGTTAATAATAATGCTGATCTTGCACTCATCG
>CANRBR010000020.1 GCA_947628915.1 uncultured Bacilli bacterium
AGTACACTTGTAAATGGACAGACATTTAATCAAAGAATAAAAAATTTAGTAGGAGATAAAAAAGATGATGGGTCTGATGCAACATATGAAACAGTAGATACAACAGTAAAAAAGATAACATTCTTACAGGATAGTGTACTACCAGAGGGATATACGAAAGAAACATTACAGTTATTAAAATCAACAGATTTATCTGAAAAGAATGATGAAAGTATAAAGGGATATTATGATTTGAGTACAGGAACAATATATGTATATAGTGATGGATATATAAGCTGTCCTACTATTCTTAAACTGTTGTTTTTTAAATTTCAAGAAGTAGAAGAAATTGAACTCAATTTGATAGACACGAGTAAAGTAACAAACATGGAAAGTATGTTTAATACTTGTATGGTTTTAAAAGATATTAATCTTATAGGAATAGATACAAGTAAAGTAGATACTATAGCAGGAATGTTTCGTGATTGTATTAGTTTAACTTCAATAGATGTAAGCATGTTTAACACCTCACAAGTGAAATATTTGCACTGGCTATTTGGAAATTGTACTAATTTAAAAGAAATAAAGGGAATAGAATCTTTTGATACATCACAAGTTATAAGTATGGGTGCAACGTTTCATAATTGTAGTAGTTTAACAAAATTAGATTTAAGTAAATGGGATGCGAGAAAAGTAACAGGAGTTGCAGGATGGGATGGAGGAATATTTACAAATTGCTCTAGTTTAAAGAGTATAAAATTTGGTAAGAATTTTACACTTGAAAATGTATCTGATTTTGCTGCAACGAACGGTAGCGGGGCAGCCTCAATATTTAGAGGCTGTAGTAGTTTAACTTCAATAGATGTAAGCATGTTTAATACATCCAAAGCGACTATTATGAATAAATTGTTTTATGGATGTAGTAGTTTAAAAAAGATAAAAGGTCTTGAGAAGTTTGATACGAAAAATGTAATAAATATGGATAATATGTTTGCAGGCTGTCGTAGCTTAGAAGAATTGAACTTAAGCCATTTTAATACTTCACAAGTAATAACTATGTCAGATATGTTTCAAGGTTGTAGTAGTTTAATAGAATTAGATTTAACAAATTTTGATGCAAGCAAATTGAAAAATCTTGGAGGTGTATATTGTGCAGGCATGTTTGCAAATTGTACCAACCTAAAAAAAATAAAATTCGGTGAAAAATTTAACACATCACAAGTAACAAATATGGAAAGAATGTTTAGTGGGTGTAGTAGTTTAATAGAATTAGATTTAACGAGTTTTGATACAAGTAGTTTAACTGGTTATATGGATATGTTTAGAGGTTGTAAAAACTTAGAAACAGTAAAAGTAACAAGGTCTAAATGGACTTTGCCAGATAGTTTAGTTAGTGTAACTCCAGCTAAAACATATACTTATGTAGATTAATAGTAATTAAAATAAGAAGTAACTTTTGCTACTTCTTATTTTCTATTAATACATTATCTATAATTGATATATGTATTGCAATCTTTTCAAGTTCACTTATTATATTTAATTCATCCTTAGTCAAACAAAATTTATATATAATATTGTTTTCATATTTTTTGCCTATAATATTTTTATTACTTAATATATAATCAACTAATTTTGAATTATCATAATTAAATTCTAGTTCAATTAAATATCCATCCTTTAACTCAATGATATCAGTTAATTTCAAAGCTATAGAAATACTAGATGAATATGCTCTTAAAAGCCCACTAGCTCCTAATTTAATACCCCCAAAATATCTTATAACTACTGCAAGTATATTAGATAAATTGTTTTTCTTAAGGACATTTAAAATAGGTAATCCACTAGTCCCATTTGGTTCCCCATCGTCAAAACATTTCTCTATATTATTTACTATATAAGCATAACATATATGTGTAGAGTCTTTATATTCATCTTTTAAATTATCCATTATATTTTTTATCTCTTCTATGTTACTCACTCTATATAACTTGGTTATGAATTTAGACTTTTTAATTATTTCAGTATTTTCAACATTACTTTTAATAGAATACATAATATTCACCAAAAAAATTATAACTTAAATAAAAAAATAAATCAAATAAATAGATTTTTTGCATATAATAAAAATGGTAAAAAACTACTTGACAAAAGTATAATTCTAATCTATAATTAGTACATAAGCTTTTTTGAGACAAAAGTTTTGATTGGGAGAAGTAATAATATAAACTAGTTAAAGCGAGTTAGGTATGGTGGGAGCTAACAATTAAGCATATTATGAATAACACTCATGAACTGTTAACTTGAACAAAGTAGAGTTAATCGGATGTAACCCGTTAAAAATTACACGATTTATTAGAATCGATAAAGTGGTCATATTTGACAATTTGGGTGGCACCGCGGCTATTTCGTCCCAAAAATAGAGGCGAAACTATTTAGATATGCTCAATTAGCTCAGTCGGTAGAGCGCACGGCTGTTAACCGTTAGGTCGTAGGTTCGAGTCCTACATTGAGCGCCATCTTTAATGCCTGATTAGCTCAGTCGGTAGAGCGCACGGCTGTTAACCGTTAGGTCGTAGGTTCGAGTCCTACATCAGGCGCCATCTTTAAAAATAGTACAAGCCTTAAGGCTTGTTTTTTTGTTAGGAGGAATATTATGGTAACAAAAGAAAATTTAAAAGATTATGCAGCAAAGTTGATGTTTGATATGGATGATGAAGGGTATGAAAGAACTTTAAAAGAGTTTGAAACAGTAGAAAAACATATGGAATTAATAGGTAAAATAGAAAATATAAAAAGCGTTGAGCCTATGACTTTCCCATATGTTATATACCATGCAAATTTTAGAGAAGATGAAGCAAAAGACTGTTTAACAAATGAAGAAGTTTTAGCTAACGCTAAAGATACAAAAGCAAATCAAGTTAGAGTACCAAAGGTGGTGGGCGAATGAAAACTATAATGGATTTGAGAAAAGATTTAGACGAAAAAAAAGTTACAAGCGATGAGTTATTTAATGAGGCAATAGATAAAGCACACAAATATCAAGAAGAATTTAATTCATTTGTAACAATTATGGATAAAAAAGAAGAAAATGAGTCTAATTCACTTATAAGTGGTATTCCATATGCTTTAAAAGATAATTTTTCAACTAAAGGAATCCTTACAACTGCATCTTCTAATATATTAAAAGATTATGTCCCAGTATATGATTCAACTGCATATAAAAAGTTAAAAGATGCAGGAGCAGTTCTAGTTGGTAAAACCGTTTTAGATGAACTTGCAATGGGTGGAACTGGAACAACAGGACATACTGGTATAGTAAGAAACCCTTGGGATAAAAATAGAGAAATAGGTGGCTCTAGTGCCGGGTCAGCAGCTTCAGTTGCTCTTGGTATAGTTCCATTTTCAATAGGTTCAGATACAGGAGATTCCATTAGAAAACCTGCTGCATTCGGAGGAGTAGTCGGATTTAAACCTACATATGGTAGAATATCAAGATATGGATTATTCGCTTTCGCATCAAGTCTAGATCATGTTGGATGTTTTGCAAGATGTGTTAGAGATGCTGCAATTGTTACAGATATATTAAAAGGTCAAGATGAAAGAGATATGACGTCCCTCCCAGATGAAGATATAAAATATACCGATGTAATAGATAACGATATAAAGGGTAAAAAATTATTCTATATAAAAGAAATTACTGATAAAACACTTTATAAAGATGCAGGAGAAGAAACTTTAGAAATACTAGATAAATTCAAAGAGACTGTTGAAGAGTGCAAAAAACTTGGATTTATAGTTGAAGAAGTCTCATTTGATGAAAAACTATTAAAAGCAATCTATCCATCTTATATGACCATAAGTTCATCTGAGGCAACAAGTAATAATTCTAACCTAACAGGAATTCCTTTTGGACCTCGTGGAGAAGGAGGTAGCATAAACGAAATAATGTTTGATGCTAGAACTAAAGGCTTTAGTGAACTTATAAAAAGAAGATTTATATTAGGTAGTTATATACTTCAAAGAGAAAATCAAGAAAGACTATTTAAAAATGCAGGAAGATTAAGACATCTAATCGTAGATAAGATGAATGAGTTATATAAAACTTACGATGCTATGATCTTACCAGCTAGTGGAGGAGTAGCTCCTAAGTTTGATAACGAAATAGATAGAATGAGTGATAGGTATTTGATACTAGAAAACCATATGGCAATAGGTAACTTTGGAGGATTCCCTAGTATTACTATTCCAAATGGATTTGTAAATGGTATGCCTATTGGAATTAATATTACAGGTAGAGTTTTTGAGGATGCCTTAACTTTAAATATTGCAAACAAAATAGAAGAGGCTTTAGGATATAAAGGACTTATAAAGGAGGAATACGATGTATAAAGTAACAATTGGACTAGAAGTACACTGTGAGGTTAAAACAAATTCAAAAAACTTCTCAAGTGCTAGAAATACATATTCAGAATATCCAAACGAAAATATAGATACAACAGATTTAGGATTACCTGGAATACTTCCTGTTGCTAATAAAGAAGCATTTAAAAAGTCTTTAAAAATGGCTCTTGCTTTAAACTGTAAAACTCCTGATGTAGTAATGTTCGATAGAAAAAACTATTACTATCCAGACCTACCTAAAGGTTATCAGATAACACAAGAAACAAAACCTGTTGGAGTTAATGGATATGTTATGATTAACGTAAATGGTGAGGATAAAAAGATTCTTATAAATAACATCCACCTAGAAGAAGATACTGCATCCCTAGACCACTTTGGCACTTATTCATTAATAGATTATAATAGAGCTGGTGTACCTTTACTTGAAACAGTTACAGAACCTTGTATGCACTCAGTTGAAGAAGCACTTACATTCTTAGAGACACTAAAAGGAATATTCTTATATACAGATGTATCAGAGGCTCGTACTGATAGAGGTCAGATGAGATGTGATGTCAATATTTCACTTATGGAAGAAGATGCTAAAGAACTAGGTACTAAAGTAGAAATGAAAAATATAAATAGTTTTAACAATGTAAAACTAGCAATAGAATACGAAATAAAAAGACAAACTGAAATACTTAAAAGTGGAGGAAAAGTTTTACAAGAGACTAGACGCTTTGACGATGAAGATTTAAAAACTTATCCAATGCGTTCTAAAGTAGATGCAGTAGATTATAAATATTATATAGAGCCAAACATACCACCTATTAAAATAACTGATGAGTGGATAGAGGAGATAAAAAGTGAAATTCCTATGCTACAATTCGAAAGAGTAGAAAAATATATGAAAGATTATGGTTTATCTAGATACGATTCGGATATAATAGTAAAGGATAAAAATGTTTCAGATTACTTTGAGGAGACTATATCTCTTGGAGTAAATCCAAAAAGTAGCGCTAACTTTATAACAAGTATAATATTAGGATACTTAAATAAACACGAATTGAGTATTACGGACTTTTACTTAACGCCACAAATGTTATGTGATTTAATTAAAATGGTGGATAGTGGTAAAATATCTTCTAAACAGAGTAAAGAAGTATTCTTTAAATGCTTAGAGGAAAACAAAGAGCCTGGTGTAGTAGTTAAAGAACTTGGAATAACTCAAGTAACTGATGATAAAACAATACGCGATATAGTAGTTAAATTACTAGATGAACGACCTGACTTAATAGAGGACCACAGAAAAGGGAAAAATACATTTGATTATTTTGTTGGTCAAGTCATGAAAGAAACCCGCGGTAAGGCAAATCCAGGAATTACTGCTAATATAATTCGTGAAGAAATGGAGAAAAGATAAAATGAGTAAATATAGAAGTGTATACTGTGGTTTAATAGATGAATCATATGTAGGTAAAGAGGTTAAAATAGCAGGCTGGATTGCTAATATTCGTGACCACGGTGGTGTAATATTTCTAGATATTAGAGATGAAAAAGGTGTAGTACAAATAGTAAGTAACGACGATAATATGTTTAATGGATTAACTAAAGAATCTAGTGTTACTGTAGTAGGTACCGTAAGAAAAAGAGATGAGAATGATTACAACGACCATATATCAACAGGAACTATTGAAATACTTGTAAGTAGTATAGAAGTATTAGGTAAAGCGCCTAATGAACTTCCTTTTGAGGTTATTACAAGTACAAATGTAGGAGAGGATATAAGACTTAAATATCGTTATTTAGACCTTAGAAATGATAAGGTTAGAAGTAATATGAATCTTCGTGCTGAAGTATTAAAATTCTTAAGAAATAAGATGGATTCACTAGATTTTACTGAAGTTCAAACTCCAATTATAACTGCATCTTCACCAGAAGGAGCAAGGGATTTTATAATTCCATCTAGAAAATTTCATGGTAAGTTTTACGCTCTTCCTCAAGCGCCACAAGTATTTAAAGAAATACTAATGGTATCTGGATTTGATAAATACTATCAAATCGCACCTTGCTTTAGAGATGAGGACTGTAGAAGTGATAGAACATTAGAGTTTTATCAATTAGATTTTGAAATGGCTTTTGTAGAAGAAGAAGATGTATACAAAGTAGGAGAGGATATCTTCTTTGATACATTTACTAAATTCTCTAATAGAGAAGTTTCACCTAAACCATTTAGAAGAATATCATATAAAGATTCTATGCTAAAATATGGAACAGATAAACCAGATTTAAGAAATCCTCTTGAAATAATAGATATAAGTGAAGTATTTACTGATTCAGATTTTAAACCATTTAGAGGTGCTTGTGTTAGAGGTATAAAAGTAGATAACATAGGAGATAAACCAAATAGTTGGTTTAACGAAGTTGTTGATTATGCAAACAGCATAGGTATGCCAGGTATCGGATATATAACTCTTTTAGAAGATGGTACATTTAAAGGACCAATAGATAAATTCTTAACAGATGAAGATAGAAAGTCTTTGATAAATATATCTGATTTAAAAACTAACGGAGTATTATTCTTTATCGCTGATAAAAAAGAAAAAGTTGCAGCTAAAAATGCAGGTATGATTAGAACTGAGTTGGGTAGAAAATTAGATTTAATAGATCCAAACAAATTTGAATTTTGTATAATAAATGATTTTCCAATGTTTGAATACAACGATGAAGAAGAAAAATATGATTTCTGTCATAACCCATTTAGTATGCCAAAAGGTGGTTTAGAGGCTTTAAGTAATGAAAACATAGATGATATACTTGCTTATCAATTCGATTTTGTATGTAATGGAAATGAAATGGCATCAGGAGCAGTTAGAAATCATGATTTAGAATCACTAGAAAAAGCATTCAGTATTGTTGGATATTCTAAAGACATATTAGAAACAAGATTTACTTCTTTATACAATGCATTTAAATATGGGGTACCACCTCATGCAGGAATGGCTCCTGGAATAGATAGAATTATAATGCTTTTAAAAGATGAACCAAACTTAAGAGAAGTCCAGGCATTTCCAATGAGTGTATCTGGATATGATGCAATGATGGGTTGTCCAAGTGAACTTTCTGAACAACAATTAAGAGAAGTACATATTAAAGTAAGATAAAAATAAGACTGTTGATAAATTAAAGTTTGTCAATAGTCTTTTTATACTCTTCTATTTAAAAAAAGAAATATTTAAAATAAACATTTCGTTAAACAAAAAATGTAGGCCCATCTTCAACAACATAATTTTCTTCTTTTAATTCGTTAGTATCATTATAGTTTTTTACGCTCTTGTTGTTTTCAGTCTTTTTGTTTGTTTTACTATCTTCTTGCTTTTCACTTCTTTTAAATTCATTCATCACTTTAAACATAGTTTTTGCATTTCCAATCATAGGTCTTACTTGTTTTACGAGTGGTATTGCTTGATTTGCAAAGTTTAAAGCTCTTTGTGCTCCATTTAATATACCACCAAAAGTAATACCAGAACCTCCAAATAGTCTAGAAAACAAACCAACTCTAGGAGTAGCTAACGTTGTTGGAATAGTATAAAAGTAGGGATTATAATAGTTCATAATTCTCCTTTCATATATAATTCTATAATATTATATGAATTTTGAAAAAAAGGTTTTATATTTTTTTAAAATGTGTTATAATCTATATATAGTAAGAATAAAAAGAACGGTAGGTGTTTTTAATTGAAACGTAAAAAACAAGTTAAAAAGCCAAATAAAATAATAGATTTTTTTGCAGATATTGCTACTGGACTTGTATGGATAATAGTTAAAATTTGCATATTTATTTATAGATTTTTTAAATATATTTGGTATGGATTACTTTGGCCTTTCATGCTAATTGCTATATTGATTAGTAAATTTATAATAAAATCAAGAGAACTAGATGTCGACAAGCTTAGAAAAGAAAGTCAAAAAATATATGAAAAAGAGAAGAAAAAAGAGAAAAGGCATAAGAAGGCTGAACCTAAAATCGATACATCTAGTTATAGAAATGAAAATATTCAACTCGAAAAGAAAAACCTTGGTTATTATATAAATGCTGGATTAATGGGCATTATAGCAATCCCTAAAGCAATAAAAAAGAAGTTCGATAATATCGCTCTTGTAAAACAAGCAAAAAACAGAAAAGCATTTGATACTAAGACAATGCTTGTAGATTTTTCAGAGGAAGATGAAAAACAAGAGAATAAAGGTAAAAGAATTACTTGGGAATATATAGCAATAAATCAATCTGGTAAAAAAATAAAGGGTTATTTTGATGCTTATTCTAGAGTAGATGTGCAATCTTTCTTACTCGGTGAAGGTCTTGTAGTATACAGTATTAGAACTAGTAAGTTAATACAGACCCTACACGGAACTATAGGTGGAAATAAAACAAAAATTAAAAATAAGGATTTAATATTCTTACTAACTCAGTTATCTACTTATATTAAATCTGGTATACCTCTAGTAGATGCACTTAATATATTGATTCGTCAAGTTCAAAAGAAATCATATAAAAGCATTTTAAGAGATGTTACATATGATTTAACCGTTGGAGAAAGTTTTAGTTCCGCTTTGGAAAAAAGAGGAGTAGCCTTTCCTAAATTATTAATAAACATGGTTAAGGCATCAGAACTTACAGGAGAACTTCCAGAAGCTTTGGATGATATGGTTAATTACTATACTGAAGCAGAGGAAGCAAGAAAAGAAATGATAAGTGCCCTTACTTATCCAACGATAGTTTTCATATTTACATTAGCAGTTGTAACATTCGTAATGATGTATGTAGTACCAAAATTCGTAGATATATATAATAGTATGGATTCTTCAGAAATACCAAAATTTACACTCGTTGTAATAAGTATAAGTCATTTCCTAGAAAAGAATATTATATGGTTAATTTTGGCACTTATAGTAGCATTTATAATAATTATTTACTTGTATAAAAATGTTAAAGTTTTAAGGACAGTTATGCAATGGATATTCATGCATATACCTGTTATAAAAGATGTTATAATATATAACGAAGTAACAATGTTCTCAAAAACATTTGCTTCATTGCTCGCACATAATGTTTATATAACAGATAGTATGGATATCTTAAATAGAGTTACAAATAATGAAATTTATAAAATGATGATACTAGATACTGTTGCAAACTTAGCAAGAGGAGATAAGATATCAGCAGCATTTAAAGATCAATGGGCATTCCCAGTACCTGCATATGAAATGATAGTTACTGGTGAAAAGACTGGACAATTACCAGAGATGATGGCCCGTGTATCTACATATTATCAGAGTTTGCACAAGAATACAGTTTCAAGAATAAAGTCTTTAGTAGAGCCTATTCTAATAATATTCTTAACATTCTCTGTTGGAGCAATCCTTCTTGCTGTTATAGTACCAATGTTTAGTATGTATCAACAAGTACAAAATTTAGGGTGATTTGGATGTATTTTAGTATATTATTATTGTTATTTGTTCTAGGAGCTATATTTGGTTCGTTTTACAATGTAGTAGGATATAGAGTACCTAAAGGGGAATCACTTCTATATCCTCCTTCACATTGTACTAAGTGTAATCACAGATTAACTCCTATAGAATTAATACCAATATTGTCTTTTTTATTTTTAGGTGGTAAGTGTAAATGGTGCAAATGCAAAATTTCATGGTTTTATCCAGTATTCGAATTTTGCAGTGGACTTCTATTCGCACTTTCTTATGTCGCTTATGGTTTTTCATTAGAGTGTTTACTATCGATAGTATTCATTTCAATGTTATTAATAATAATAATAAGTGATTACCAAACTATGACTATACCAGATAGCGTTTTAATAATTTTTTCTATTTTGATAATAATTATAAAGTATTTTATGGTAGGATTTAAAGGAGTAGGTATTTTACTCATACATGCACTATTAAGTTTTATATTTATGCTTTTAATAAAATTGCTCGGCGACTTTTTATTTAAAAGAGAATCTATGGGTGGGGGAGATATAAAACTCCTTGCTATATTTGGATTTATGTTCGAATTTCCAATGGCAATGGTATCAGTTTTTTTAGCATCAATAATTGGACTTCCTATATCTTTAATTATGCTAAAAAAAAGTTCTTCACACGAAATACCTTTTGGACCGTTTTTAGCGATTTCTGCAATAATAATTGTATTATTTAAAATAGATATAAGCGATGTTTTAAATTTATTTGTATATTAAAGAAAAAACTCAAGTATGAGTTTTTTTGTTGTGATTTTTTAATATATCTATCGAATACACAATCCGTAACAATATCCGCCGAATTTTCGATAATTGTTAACCTCGTCACCCTTAGAGTCTGGCGCTTTGAGTGTAAGTACCTCCAAATACTTTTACTACTCTTAGTATAATTATATTAAAATATTAAAAAAAATACAATAAAAAAAAAGGAAATCGGAAAGTTTTGTCGTATAATATATATAGAAAGACCACAAGAAAGGAAGTTATGGATAAGATAAAATATTATGTAATAAAATACAAAAAAATAATAATTATAACAATTGTAAGTATCATTGTACTATTATCTATTATAAGTATAGTATTAAATAGTAATAGTACAAACGATGTAGAGACACTCGAAATAGAAGAGACATCTAAAGAAGAAGATAAAGAAAAAGAAATAAAAAGGGTTAAGGTTGATGTTAAAGGGTATGTAAATAAACCTGGAGTTTATGAATTAGACGCTACTTCTCGTGTGATAGATGCAATAAATTCTGCAGGAGGACTTAATAAGGATGCTAATACTGAATACTTAAATTTAAGTAAGACTTTACAGGACCAAATGGTAATTATTGTATATTCAAATAGTGAAGTATCAAAGTTTAAAGAAACAGATGAACAAGTTATTTATATAGAAAAAGCGTGTAAATGCCCGGACAATGAAAACGATGCTTGTATATCAGAAGAAGATGTAGTTAATACCATTGGTAAGACAGATAATACTACTAGTACTAGTAAAAATCCTAGCACTAATAATAGTGGGACAAGTTCTAGTACTAATAAAACTCAACAGACAAATACAATAGTTTCTATAAATACAGGAACTTTACAAGAACTTATGACACTAACTGGAATAGGGGAATCAAAGGCAAAGGCTATAATAGAGTATAGAGAAAAGAATAACGGTTTTAAAACACTTGAAGAACTTATGAATGTATCAGGAATAGGAGAAAAGACTTATTCAAAGATTAAAGACCGTATTAAACTCTAATACTTTTATTATAGTACTTATAAGTATTACTTTTATATGCATAATTTATAAAATAAATAATGTAGTAAGTAAATATAATATAGATGATAAAGAAATAATAGGTATAGTAACAGATATTAAAAAGGATGATAAAAAAACTACACTTACTATTAAAGCTCATGAAAATGTAGTTATATACTATTATAATGATGTAAGTGTTAATTTAGGTGATAAAGTAAAGGTAATAGGTACTTTAAAAGAGTTAAAAGAAAATACTAATTTTAATTTATTTAATTATAAAAATTATATGTTAAGTAAAAATACTCACTTTAGTATGAGTGCGGATAGTATAATACTTTTAAAAAAGAATAGAAATATATTATATAAAATTAAATCTTATTTAATAAAAAGAATAGAAAATATAAAAGGGTATAATTATTTAAAAACATTTATATTAGGAGATAGTAGTCTAATTGATGATGATGTTAAAAATTCATTTCAGACTAATGGAATAAGTCATTTATTTTCTATAAGTGGTATGCATATCACACTACTATCTTCTATTCTTTTATACTTATTAAATAAAATAAAGAAAAGGGATATAAATTATATATTTGTAATAATATTTTTACTCTTTTATATGTTTTTAACTAATTTTAGTGCCTCAGTTATAAGAGCAACTTTACTTTTTATATTTTTATATATAAATAGAGTACTTAAATTAAAACTATCTACATTTAAAATACTTTTAATAATCTTATGTTTAAATTTAATTATCAATCCTTATAATATATATAATTCTGGTTTTAAATTTAGTTATATTATATCTTTATATTTAGTATCGTTTAGTAAAATTATAAATAGATATAAAAACTATATATTAAAGACTTTAGTTACATCTTTGATATCATTTCTAGCTAGTATTCCAATACTTATAAATAATTTTTTTAGTATAAATATCATGACTATATTAAATAACATAATATTTGTACCTTTAATATCTATTATAATATTTCCAATGTCTTTAATTGTACTTATATTTTCTAAGTTAGATTTTATATATAAATTTTTAATAGATTGTTTAGAAAATATCTCACTATTTATAACTAATTTTAAAGTAGAAATAGTAATGTGCAAGGTAAATATATTTATAATAATTTTATATTATTTGATAATTACTTTTGTACTATATATGATTGTTAAAAAGAAATATAAGTATATATTTTTAATAGTTACAGTGATATTTATTCATCATAATATAAATTATATTAAAAACAATCCATATGTTACATTTATAGATGTTGGACAAGGTGATAGTGCACTAATACATTTACCATTTAATAAAGGTGATATTTTAATAGATACCGGTGGTAGGTATAACTACGATACATCTAAAGATATAATAAGTTATTTAAAAAGTGAGGGCATAACTAATATAGATTATTTAGTACTTACACACGGTGACTTTGACCACATGGGAAGTAGTATAAATTTAATTAATAACTTTAAAGTTAACAAAGTAATTCTTAATAAAGATGAGTATAATGATTTAGAAAATAATTTAATAGATACTTTAAATAAAAAGAAAATAAAATATTATAAAGGATTAGATAGTATAAATATTGGTAAATATAAGTTATCTTTTCTAAACACTGGATTTTACGATAATGAAAATGATAATAGCAATATTATATATACTAATATTAATAATACTAAACTACTTTTTATGGGAGATGCAAGTAAGAGTGTAGAAAACAATTTGATTTCAAAATACAATATACCTAGTATAGATATATTAAAAGTAGGACATCATGGGAGTAATACTAGCACTGGTGAATATTTTATAGATACTATTAATCCTGAAGTTTCTGTAATATCGGTTGGTCTTAATAATAGTTATGGACATCCTAATGATGAAACTTTAGATATGCTTAAAAATAGCAAAGTATATAGAACAGATTTAAATGGTAGTATTAAAGTCTTATTAAGTGGTAAATATAAAGTTAAAACTTGCAATTAAAATTAATATACTATTTTTAGTAAATTGCAAAAAAATACCCTTCAGAATTTATAATTTCTGAAGGGTTTATTTATAATTTCTGTAAAATTTAGTATACAAAATAATAAAAACTGCTTTTTGACTTTATATATAAAGAATAGTAATTTATATTTGGTGAAAAATATGAATTATTATGATGAAATAAAACAAGAATTAATAAATAATGAGATATATAAGAAAGTTAAGGATTATTCAAAAAATAGAAGTGATTTAACTACTTACTATAATGTTGGTAAATTACTTGTAGATGCCCAAGGTGGAGAGAAAAGGGCTAAATATGGAGATAGTTTAATTAAAGAATATTCTATAAAATTAAGTAAAGAAATTGATAAAAAATATAGTGAGAGAAATTTAAGAAATATGAGGCAATTTTATATAATGTTTAAAAACAAAATTTGGCAGACAGTGTCTGCCAAATTGACATGGTCGCATTATGTAGAACTATTAAAGTTTGATGATATAAATAAGATTAATTATTACAAAAAAATAACGGAAGAGCAAAATTTAAGTGTTAGGGAACTTAGAAATAAAATAAAAAATAAAGAATACGAGAGATTAGATGATAAAACTAAGAATAAATTAATTACAAAAGAAGAACCTAAAGTAAATGATTTTATAAAAAACCCAATATTAATTAAAAATAGTTATAACTATGAAAAGATAAGTGAATCAATATTAAAGAAACTCATATTAGAAGATTTAGATAACTTTCTAATAGAACTTGGAGACGGATTTACTTACATAAAAAACGAATATAAAATAAAGATAGGTAATGACTATAATTATATTGATTTACTGTTATTTAATATAAAGTTTAACTGTTATGTAGTAGTAGAATTGAAAGTTACATCTTTAAAGAAAGAACACATAGGTCAAATCCAAGTATATATGAACTATATAGATAAAAATCTAAAAAATATTTATCAAGATAAAACCATAGGAATAATAATATGTAAAAAAGGCAATTCATTTGTACTTGAATACTCCTCTGATAATAGAATATATGAAACTGTATATAAGTTAGGAAGTGAAGTATGAATTATTATAATGAAATAAAACAGGAATTAATAAATAATGAAATATATAAAAAAGTTAAAGATTATTCAAAAAATAGAAGTGATTTAACTACTTACTATAATGTAGGGAAGATATTAAATGAAGCAGGTAAACATTATGGTAAAGGAATAATTAAAGAATATTCTATTAAATTAACGAAAGAATTAGGTAAAGGGTATAGCAAAAGAAATTTATGGTTAATGTTAAAATTTTTTGAGCTTAATGTAAAAATGCAGACATTGTCTGCACAATTAACATGGTCTCACTATGTAGAATTATTAAAATTCGATGATATAAATAAAATAAACTATTATATTAAAATAACAGAAGAACAAAATTTAGGAGTAAGAGAACTTAGAAACAAAATAAAAAATAAAGAATATGAAAGATTAGATGATAAAACTAAGAATAAACTAATTACAAAAGAAAAACCTAAAGTAAATGATTTCATAAAGAATCCGATACTTATTAGAAATAGTTATAACTATGAAAAAATAAGTGAATCAATATTGAAGAAACTTATATTAGAAGATTTAGAAAATTTTTTAACAGAACTTGGAGAAGGATTTGCCTTTATTAAAAACGAATATAAAATAAAGATTGGTAATGATTACAATTATATAGACTTGCTTTTATTTAATTATATTTATAACTGTTTTGTTGTAATAGAATTAAAGGTTACAACTCTAAAGAAAGAACACATTGGTCAAATCCAAGTTTATATGAACTATATAGATAAAAATTTAAAAAGTATATATCAAGACAAAACCATAGGAATAATTATATGTAAAAAGGGTAATTCCTTTGTGCTTGAATATTCATCTGATGAAAGAATATATGAAACTGTATATAAGTTAGGAAGTGAAGTATGAATTATTATAATGAA
>CANRBR010000021.1 GCA_947628915.1 uncultured Bacilli bacterium
CAATTTTTAGGTATTAGCTACTTTTATTTTGTTTAAAAGGTATTTTTTTAAATCTCCCGACTTTGGAAACGCAATCATATCACTTTTTTGATTTGACAAAATTTAGTATGTGTGCTATTATATAAAGCACTTAAGGGGGAATTTGATATGAAGAATATTAAAATTTATAAAAAACTTACTACTAAAGGAATTGCTCTTGTTATGTCTGCTTTTATGTTAGCTCCAACTCTTGCTGGATGTAAGAAGAAAGAAAAAACTGTAGAAGTAAATCCAGAATATGAAACTGTACAAACTATTGTAAATAATACAGATACTAAAATAGATTCACTATTGCCAGAAGTAAACGATGAAATATCACATAATACTTCATTAGTACTTTTATTAGAATTATTTACAAAAAGAGATGAAAACGGTAAAATCAATGCGGATTTAATCTCACAATTTAAATCAAAATTAGATGTAGATAATATGATTTCTGATTTTAATTCATATTTGGATTTAGTACAAAAAAAAGCAATAAACGAAGGTGTATTAGAAAAAATTAGTACTGTTTTACCTGATGATTTATCTAACGACAGATTAATTTTATCAAAAATAGAATCAATAGTAGAAAACATAATAAAATACTCTAACGAAAAAAATAAGACAAATGTATTAAATGAATTTAATAAAATATATTCCTTAATTGTAGAAGAAAAAGTATTAGAAATAGATGGTTTAAAATTTGATACTAGAGACTTATCATTCCCATCTAGAGCAGTTGCTAATAATTTAGCAGAAATTGCTGCATACTATTCTAGAAACTATATTACAAAAGAAAAATATAACAATATTGATAAAAGAGCAAATGACCAAAATAATAAAGCATACATAAAACAAGAACTTGAAATACTTTCAAACGAAATAATAGGTATTTCTGAGACAGATGTAATAAGTTTATTTAATGAAAAGTATGAGAGTGTTAAAAATGTATTATCTGGTAAAGTTAATTTGAGTGATGATACTATTAAAAATTTAGTAAACTATATGAATATAGAATACTTAGATTCAGATAGAGTTTCAACTAAAGATATGAATACAATTATTGGTGAATATGATGAAGATTATGTAAATGATGTAATACTTGGTATAGATGCTATTAACGAATATAACTTAAGAAATACTAATCCAATAGCATACTCAACATTCTTAGTTGAAAATTATAAAAATACTGCAACTGGTAAAATAGATAGTATTACATTAGACTTTATACAATCTAATACAATAAGATTAGTTAAGTCAGTAAATAGTGATATTACTTATGATGACTTAAGTATCAATCCTTATTTCATAAATGTAAAGAAATTCTTTAAAGGTGATGATTTCTCACATGTAAAAAATGGAGAGTCTACTGATATAATACATGCTGAGATAAGTGATGGAGTTAAATTTATAGGTAATGAAACAGTATTATATACATTAAATAAATTACCAAAAGTAGAAAATATGGATAATTACTTAAAAATATCTAGTTCTAACTTAGCTGAGTCATTACAATATTTACAAAATACGATTACAGGTGAGTGTAAAAGAATTGACGGAACTGAATATACATTAACAAAATAAGTGTTCAAATACACTTTTTTTGTTATTATTTCATTTAATATGATATAATTAAATAGGTGATTACATGAAAATATATAATACTTTAACTAGAAAAGTGGAAGAGTTTATTCCAAATGATAAAGAAACTGTTACTATGTATACTTGTGGTCCTACTGTGTACCACTTTGCTCATATAGGCAATCTTAGAACTTACATAATGGAAGATATTTTTGAAAAAACACTCAAATATATTGGATATAATGTAAAAAGAGCTATGAACATTACTGATGTAGGGCATCTTACTAGTGATGCTGATACAGGTGACGATAAGATGGTTAAGGGTGCTAAAAGAGAACACAAGTCCGTTTTAGAGATTGCTGATTTTTATACTGAAGAATTTAAAAAAGATTGTGATAAATTAAATATAAGTTGGCCTAGTACAGTTGTTAAAGCGACAAGTGAAGTGGCTGATTATATTAAATTTATTAAAAAATTGGAAGATAAAGGCTATGCATATTTTTCAAATGGTAATGTATATTTTGATACATCTAAACTAGATAATTACTATGTACTTACTAATAATACAGAGGACTCTTTAAAAGAGGCCGTAAGAAATGATGTAGAATTAGATACCAATAAAAAGAATAAGACAGACTTTGTATTATGGTTTACAAAATCTAAGTTTGATAGTCAGGAATTAAAGTGGGATTCCCCTTGGGGATTAGGCTATCCTGGATGGCATATAGAGTGTTCTTTAATATCATTAAAATACTTAGGAGAACACTTGGATATACACTGTGGTGGAGTAGATAATATATTCCCACACCATACAAATGAAATAGCTCAAACTGAGAGTTTAATAGGACATAAATGGTGTAACTACTGGTTCCACTCAGCGCACCTAAACGATTCAACTGGTAAGATGAGTAAATCTAAGGGTGAGTTTTTAACGGTTTCACTTTTAGAGAGTAAAGGATATAATCCTTTAGTTTATAGATTATTTTGCCTTCAATCACATTATCAAAAACCATTAGTATTTACATATGAAGCACTTGATATTACAGCAAACTCTTATAATAAACTTTTAAGCAAAATAAAAAGTATTACTAAAGATAATTCTAAAGTTAATATTGATGATGTAAAAAAATATCAAGAGAAATTTAAAAGCGAGCTTGAAAATAATCTTAATACATCAAACGCATTAACAGTTCTTTATGATGTACTTAAAAGTGATTTAAATAATAATACTAAATTATATTTAATAGAAGATTTTGATAAAGTACTTGGATTAGACTTATTAAAAAAAGATGAAATAGATAAAGAATTATTAAATTATATTAACTTAAAAATAGAAGAAAGAAGTAATTTTAAAAAAAATAAAGAATACGATAAGGCAGATAATATCAGAAAAGAGTTAGAAGAAAAAGGTATTATATTAAAAGATACAAGGGAAGGGACTACATTTGAAATAATGTAGTTCTTTTTAGCTTTCTATGTTATAATATTTATAGGTGAATATATGAACGGAGTACTTATAATAGATAAACCAAAAGGAATTACTAGCCGTGATGTAGTAAATAAGGTAGTTAAAGAATTCAATACAAAGAAAGTAGGGCATACAGGTACACTTGATCCAATAGCTACTGGAGTACTTGTAGTGTGTGTTGGTAGTGCGACTAAACTTGTAGATAGATTAACTTCTAGTGATAAAGAGTATGTTGCAAGTGTTTGTCTTGGAGTTTTAACTGATACTCTAGATGGTACTGGAAATGTACTTAAAAATGAGTGTGTTACTAAAACAAAAGAAGAGATAGTATCTGCCTTAAATAGTTTTAAAGGAAAATACGAACAGGAAGTACCAATATATTCTGCAGTTAAAGTAAATGGTAAAAAATTATATGAATATGCTAGAAATAAAGAGGATGTAATTTTACCCAAAAGAGAAGTAGAGATTAAAGAGATAGAACTTGTAGGGGACATAGAATATAAAGATAATGAAACATTATTTAACTTTAAATGTGTCGTATCTAAAGGGACATATATTAGGAGTTTAATTAATAATATCGCTCTTAGATTAAATACGATAGGTACTATGACTGATTTAAGAAGAACAAGGCAGGGTAAATTTAAAATAGAAGATGCTGTTAATATAGACTCTATAACTTCTAATGATTTAATAAATATAATAGATGTATTAGATGTAAAAAAAGAAAATATAACTATAGATATAGAAAAAAAGATATATAGTGGAGCAATAATAAATAATATTTATAGTAGTGATGAAGTGCTTTTTATGAAAAATAATGAGGCTATTGCCTTATATCAAAAATATGATAAGGATAATAACAAATTAAAACCACTTATAATGTTTAAAGGAGGAGAAAAATGACATTAGTTATTATGGCTGCAGGAATGGGGAGTAGGTTTGGAGGTTTAAAGCAAATAGAACCGGTAGGCCCTAATGGGGAATTTATAATAGATTATTCTATTTATGATGCAATCCTTGCTGGATTTAATAAGGTAGTATTTATAATAAAAAAAGAAAACTACGAGATATTTAAAGATACTATAGGTAGGCGTATAGAAGATAAAATAGATGTAGAATATGTATTTCAGGATATAAATAATGTGCCAAATGGCATTGAAATTCCTAAAGATAGGGTAAAACCACTTGGAACAGGACATGCTATATTAAGTTGCAAGGGTGTTGTTAAAGAACCATTTTTGGTAATAAATTCAGATGATTTTTACGGATTAGACGCTTTTTTAAAGGCCGCAAATTTTTTAAAAGAAGATACTAGTGAGTATGCTATGATAGGATATTTAATAGGTAATACTCTAACAGAAAATGGTTCGGTTAAAAGAGGATATACTAAGTCTTCTCATGGTTATTTAACTGATATAATTGAATCTAGTGTATATAGAGATAGTGGTAAAATTAAAGTAGAACCACTTGATGGTAGAGATGCTTTTTATGCTAAAGATAGTGATTTAGTAGCTATGAATATGTTTTGCTTTAAAGAGGATATGATAGATTATTTAGACAAGCATTTTATAGATTTCTTAAATAAAAATAAAAATAATTTATCTACTTGTGAATATTTACTTCCAGAAGTACTCTTTGAAAAGATGAAAAACGATAATACAAAAGTTAGAGTTATAAATACTACAGCTGTATGGAAGGGCGTAACATATAAAGAGGATAAAAAAGAACTTGTAGACTATATAAATAGTTTAATTAAAAAAGGAGACTATCCAAGTAATTTATACAAATAAAAATACGAGGTTTGCTCGTATTTTATATTTTTCTATATAGCCCTATAGCCTTACCAAGAATAAATACATTATCAAAGATAAATGGTTCCATATTATCGTTTTCAGGCTGTAATCTTATATGGTCTTTTTCTTTATAGAATGTTTTTAATGTTACTTCGTTTTCTTCTGTCATTGCAACAACAATCTCACCGTTTCTAGCATTATTTCTTCTTTCTACAATAACTATATCTCCATCTAGTATTCCTGCATTAATCATACTTTCCCCACTAACTTTTAAAGTGAATACTTCTTTATTTTTTGGTATTAAATATGTTGGAAGTGAGAAATATTCGTTAGGGTTTTCAATAGCCTCTATTGGATTTCCTGCAGTTATTTTACCGAGTAGTGGAACTTCTGTTACTTCTTCATTTTGTGGTAAATATTCGTTCTTTACCATAAGTTCTATTGTTCTATTTTTGTTACTTCCTTTTTTTATGTATCCCTTATTTGCTAGACAGTTAAGGTGTGCTTGTATTGTTGCAGGTGAAGATAATCCTAATGCTTCTGCAATTTCTCTTACAGTAGGTGGATATCCGTGCGATACTATATATTTTTTGATATATATTAACGAATCTTCTTGTCTTTTAGTAAGTTTTTCCATATCTTACCTCCTTGCAATTTAATTTTAACACACTTCTTTACATTTGTCAAACATTTGTTCAAATTTTTATCAAAAAAGTATTGACACGAATGTTTGTTCGTGATATGATTATTGCAGAAAGAAGGTAATAGTATGGAATTAATTAAAAGCAAAGGAATGGTTATTTTTTTAGTAATAGTTCTTGGTGTTACAATAATAAGTTCTATTAACACAAAGAAGTACGATGAAAAGAACGAAAAGTTAGAAGAAAGTTATATTTCTTTAAATAAAAGATAACATTCCTGTTTTATTGATGTTATTTTTTTTTATAAATTTAAGAAATTCAATAAAAACTATTGACAGGGGGTAGTGATATAATATGACTGAATATAGGAAATAATTGTTAGAAAAATTTTTGTCAAAATTTGTTTACTATTTTTTCGCTATATGATAAAATTAACATGTAAATAATTTATCGTAGTCCACCATAAATTATTATAGTAGAAAGGAAGTTGTTTATGGACAAAAACAAGAAAATTATCATAGGATGTGTGATAGGGGTTATAGTAGTATTAATAGCGATTTTTCTTTGCTTAAATAGTTGTTCAAACGCTAAAACATATACTGTAACTTTTATAGATTCTATAGATAATAAGGAGATTAGTTCTGTAAGTGTCAAGGAAAACGAAAAAGTAGAAAAACCTGCAGAGCCAAAAAAAGTTGGTTATACTTTTGACAATTGGTATTTAAATGATGAGATTTATGATTTTGATACCAAAGTAACGAAAGATATGACTATAGAAGCGCGTTTTATTTCTTCAAGTGAAGATAAAATCGAACTTAAAGAAACTACTTTAGGACTTATTGTAGATGAAGATAAGCAAATTGAAATTGCTTCATTTCCAGAAGGGGTTTCTAGAAGTCAGTTAATATGGATATCTAGTGATGAAGAAATAGTTGCTGTAGATGAAAATGGTAACTTAAAAGCCATAAGAGAAGGTAGTTGTACTATTACTATTAAAACTAAAGATGGAAAGTATAGTTCAACTTTAAATGTAACTGTTACTAAAAATAAAGTTTCAGTTGAAAGTGTATCTATTACTGGTAGTAGAGAAGTAATGGTTGGAAAAACTATAAAGTTAACTGCAAATGTTAAACCAGACGATGCGACTGATAAAGAGGTTACATGGAAAAGTAGTAATACTAGTATTGCTACAGTTGATAGATATGGTAATGTAAAGGGAATTAAAGCTGGAACAGTAACGATAACTGTTACAACCACTGATGGAGGTAAAACTGCTACATATAATGTTACAGTAAAAGCAAGTTCAAATACTGGTGGGAATACACAAGGTTCAACAGGAGAAAGCAAACCTAAACCAGAAGAACCAAAAGTAGTTCCTGTTACAGGAGTTACTATTACTGGGAAAGTTACGGATATAAAAGTTGGAGAATCACATAAACTAAGTGCTCAAGTAAGTCCAGGTGATGCTACAAACAAGAAAGTAAAATGGTCTAGTAGTAATCCTAGTGTTGCAACAGTAGCTCAAAGTGGTAATCTTGTTGGAGTGGATGATGGAGATACAGTTATTACAGTAACAACTGAAGATGGCAGTAAAACAGATAGTTATACAGTACATGTAAGTTCTGTATATGAAATACATTTGAAAAAAATTCAACTTGTAGAAGGTAGCGAGGCTCAATATTCAAAAACCGTATATAAAAATAACAAAATATTTACAGGATATCAATATTTCAGTATGGGAAATAAAAGAGTTAGTCCGAGTGAAAATGTAATGGCAAGTTTTACACAAAATGAAACGATAACGGAAACGACAATAAGAATAGATAGTAAATCTTATCCGGCAAAAATAGTATATGAGTAGGAGGTAAAAATATATGAAAAAGAGAATAACTATATTTATATTTGCTTTAGTTGCGCTTTTTATATCGCTTAATACTATACAAGCAAAGGAAGTTAAACTTTCTGATTTAAATGATTTATTAAGTGATGATGTTAACTCTGCATATATAATAGGTGAATACTTATTTACATCAAAACATACCTTAACTTTAGAAGATATTATGTTATCTGCTAGAAGTATTGATGTAAAGGATAAAACAGGTAAGACTGATAGTGATTCAGTGTACAATGAAATGAGTGTCATTGGAATTAGTAAATCATATCTTAATGATGATGATATGGAGGGTTACTGGGAATATGATAATAACGTTTCTGGTACAACTAAAATAGATAGTGATACCAAATTAAATATCAAATACGTTGATTATGTTTATGTTAAAGAAGACTCAAAATTTGAAGTTAATCTAAATTTAACGACAAGTGGAAAGTATAAAACTTATTTAGAAGATAAAGTAGGATTTGAAGGTGGTAATTTATCACACAGTGAAGAATTAAGTTTAAACTCTGAAGGTAAATTGAGTGGACTTTTATATAGATATGATGAATTACCTGAAACTACGTTTAGTGGTAGCGATAGAACTGGTTATTATTTTGGATTTGTTATAAAAGTTCCAAATGCAACAGATGCTACTAAAATAACTATACAGGGTAAAAATACAAAACAAATACCTTATTCTTCATTTGATGAAACTACTATTGGAGAAGAGGGAATAGCGATTTTATATTCGATTGATCCAAAAAATACTAATAAAAGTATAAAAATTACTGTTGATTTAGATGGTGATGGTGAAGTTTACGAAAAAAACGAATATACAATAGACTATAGTGAGTTAAGATTTCAAGAGGATTCTACATATGAGGTAAAATTAAATAGTGCAACTGCTGCTGATAAAACTATAATGAGTGGTTGGGGATATAATTCAACTAAAAATAGTAAACTTGATCTATCTAATGGAATCTTAACAGGTAAATTAGTAGAACAAGAATTAATAAGCGAAGCATTTGGTGAATTGAAAAGAACAGGATATTATTTTGACTTTACTTTTGAATTTCCTAACGAACTTCAATCAGATAAAGATAAAGTTGTTGTTGAACAGTTGAAAGATGATAAGGGAAATAGTGTTGTAAAGACATTTGATAGAAAAAATTATGATGAAAATGATAACCTAACAATACTATTTAGATTTGATCCTGAAACATCCTGTGAACCTGATGGAACAAATTGTAGATTATATTTTAGAATAGATTTGGATGGAAAAGAAAATAAATATCTTCCTGTAGTATATACTATTGATTATAGTAAAGTAACGTTTGAGAAGAGTTCATTCTTTACTGTTAATGCTTTAACTGAAGATGAAAGTAATAAATTTGCTGATTCAGGTTGGTCTAAAAAAGAAGGCTATTATACTGAAATAACTGAAGTTGGAGATAAAGCTAATACATATAAAGTAAGTGGGTTACTTCCAATATTTGATGATAAAGAGTGGAAAAAAGATCCATTTAATTCTGAAAATACACTCTATTATTTAGGCTTAGTTCTTAAATTAACTAATGCCCCAGAAAGTATGATTGATGGCAGTGGAATTAATAAGGACACAATTGATATTAAATTTTTTAACGATGATGTAGAAGATAAACTATTTATTAAATCAACTGATGATTTAAATGATAAAAAAGAAATTTCTATTTTAAAAGCATTGAGATCTTCAAATGATGATGGATCTGCTGTAAAACCAACTGATAAACACTTTACTATTACAGTGGATTTAGATGGAAATGAAGAAGAATATGCTCCATACACTGTAACCATAGATTATAGTGACTTGAGATTCCAAGATGAATCACGTGGTAATGTTGATTTTAATGTATTAGATTATAGTACATTAAAAGAAGAAGATCCTGAAAAAATAGAATTAGATAGTTATAAATTTGATGCGGAAACAGTAAAAGGAGTAACTATAAAAGAAAATAATGATCAGCCTGAAAGACCTGTTTCTAAAGTAGGTATAACTGGAGTAATCAAGCAACAAACATTAAATGAAACATCTGGATTTGAAAGTAATGAAGGATATTTTGTACCAATAAAAATCGAATTCCCTAAAGATGAAAACTTAAAAGAATTTGATCATAGTTGGACTTTGATTTTAAACAATGAAAATGGCAGTACTTTTGAATATAAACCTAAAGATAATGAATATGAACAAGGTTGGGTAATGGTTTTATTTAGAGTTTATGATGGAGGAAAAAATGGAGTAAAATCTATTAAATATAAAATGGATTTTGATGGGCCATCAAATTCTAAAGACCATAAAGGTAATGCATTTATACCATATGAATATGAAATTAAATATGATGATTTAAAATTTGAAACAGAAGATGTACTCACATATTCTTATAGAAATAGTAATGGTGAAAAAGTAGTTCCTAAAGATATTATTTCACAAAATACTAAATATCGTACTTTTGATAAATGGACAAAAGATGGTGAGGATGTTACTTCAGGATTTGTTCCTGAAAAGGATAAAGATGTAACTTTAGTTGCTCATTGGAATCTAAATGTTGATGAGTTTATAAAAGATTTAGTTGAAGATTTAGATGGGGATGCAACAGATTATTCAAGTGATTTTACGAGCAAATTTGATGTAACTAAAGATGGAAATACAATTACATTTGATATTAAAGATGCAACAATGAAACTTAGCGATATGGATGAAACTACAATTCCAGGTGCAATAGCATATATTCTTGAAAAAGGAGAGGTTCAAGAGATTACTCTTGAAACAGCAATTAAAAATAAAACAAATAAGAAAGTAACATTTACTAAAGATGGTACAAATGATGTTTTGCAAGCAGCCGCACTACTTGATTTAAAAGCAAAAATTAAAAATGGTGCGAAAGCCTTATTTGAAGATGTATTATCTACGGATTATGAAGGTATGACATTAAATAAAATGGCAGTAAATCAAAGTGAATATAAAATTGCTGTTGGAGCAGTTGATGAAACAGTAACTTTAACAGATTCTAATATATATACTGTTAAATTTACGACTAATGCTACTGCAGTAATATCTGAAGAAGAATTAAAAAATGCTTTAGCAAATCCTAGTATAAAAAATATAACAATAGCTGGTGATTTTAATGTTAAAAATCAACAAGTTATAAATAATCCAGTTACAATTTCGAGTCCAGATGAGCAACAACATACTATTACTGCTGAAGAAAATGCATTAAATGAATCTATATTTAAGATTAATACAAATTCAGTTAACATTCATGATTTGAAATTAACCGGTGCTAAAACAGCTATAACAGTTGAATCTAGCGGAGCTCTTACATTTGGAAGCTTAGATTTAAGTGGAAATACTGAAGCTGGAGTTGAGGTTAAATCTAACGGAACAGTAAGTGGAGACAAGTTAACTATGTCAAATGAAACTTATAATGTACCTGCAATTAGAGCTGAGAAAAATGGCACTACAAACGTTAGGCTAACTGATAAAGCTTCAAAAAATGCAACAAAAGTAACAAAAGAAAAAATAAATAAGTATGAAGATCTTGTTAAAGATGAACCTGAATATAGCGGTAATGGAGATACTAAAGAACAAGATGCATCTTATAATTATTATAATTATTACACAGACAGTAATCATTCAAAAATATATCAAACTAAACTATTCAATCTCGAAGGAGGATATAGAGTTGAATTTATAAGATATAATCTTTATAACGAAAAAGTTACTTTGCCTAGTGAAGATGGTAATTATAAATTTTTAACTATGTTTTCAAGGGAAGGTCACGAATATAATATAATGGGCTTTTCAAAAAACAATAATGGAAGTACAACACCTAGTGATGATACAGGTGAATGTAAACTACCTTCTTACGTAATAGATAAAGATGAATTAATTGCTACGGAAGATGCAACATATTACAATTCATATTGTATAAAATTAAAAACAGGGGCAAAGATAGTTTCTGATAAAGATGCATTTGAAGCTGCAGTTAAAGATGATTCAACAGATGAGATTTATATTACAAAAGATTCTACAATTGATTTAAGTACTGAAACTTTAGATATTAAGAAAAAATTAACAATTGTAGGTCAAGGTACTAATGTAACATTAAAAGTTAAAGGTATTAATATAGAAGCATCAGAAGTGTTTATGCAAAGATTAAAAATTGATGTAAATGCAGATCAAAGTGCAGAAGCTTTAATTAATGTGTCTAATGGTGCTAATGAATTTACACTATGGCAATCAACTGTAAAGAACACAAGTAATAATAAAGTAAAAAATGCTATTAAATATTCTAGTACTAAGGCAATTGCTGATATTAGATGGAATACATTTGACAGTAATAATATTAGTGAATCTTATATAAATATTGATACTGCACTTGCAAGTGGAACTGATATTTATTTAAATACTTTTAAAGCTTTAACTGGTGAAGAAAACACAAAAACAGCTGCAATATTAATTAAAAAATTTGCAGAAGATTTAACTGAATTAGATGGAACAAGTGGTGCTAGAATAGGCGCAAATACATTCAATACAGGTTATGGTGTTAAATTTTCAAAAGAAATATCTGGACAAAATGCATTTATAGCAATTGAAACAAGTAATGAAATTAATGTAGCAGTTGAATATGATGATACTCATAAAACATTTGAAAATGTTAAATTTAAAGCAGACTATCAAAAAGTAAAAATAAAATATTTTAAAGATAATATTGAATCAGACACACCTGATGGAGATTCTATAATAAAATTTGTTGTACAAGCAGGAATTTAGAGATCTAATGGTCTGTAGACTGTAGTTTTAAGTATTAAAACAAAATAGCAAAAAAACTTATCTTTATATCAAAATTTAAGATAAAGGTGTGGACTAAATCACACCTTTATCTATTAATAAGGAGTAAAGTATGAAAAAATTATTATTTACACTCATTCTTTTAATATTTCTAAGTTTCCCAATGTATGCGAAAGCAATTGCAACCAATTCTTTATATGACGCAAATATCTATTTGTTTTATGAAGATGATTGTAAAGAATGTGATGATGCAAAAGATTGGTTACAAGAATATTTAAAAGATAAAAATCTAGTTAGATTAGATTATATAAATATAGATGAAAACAAAGAATTATTATCTAAAGTTAAGGAATCTTTAAATACAAGAAAAGATAAATTACCTCTAATATTAATAGGAACTAATTATTTTATAGGATTTAGTGATAATGATAAAAATAATATAACTAATGCAATAAGTTCTTATCAAAATAGTGATAGTTATTGCGATATAGTATATAAAATAAGAAATGATGAAGATATAAAAGAATGTATTAATCAAAATAATGGGATATATAATATAAAAACTAAGAATACTAAGTTATATATAATTATATCTATATTATTAGTAGTTATAATAAGTGCAGTTATATATATAATAAAAAGAAAAAAGTGAGTAATCACTTTTTTAAGTTTCTTTTAACACAATATAAATCGAATAGTGTAACAAAAATTATATTAATACTTGTTGCTACAATTAAACTCCAGAGCCCTATTTTAAGATAAGAAAATATAAATAGACTAATAGTTCTTAAAAACATACCAATTAGTGTACCCATCATAGAAAGTTTTGCTTTATTCATAGCTTGAAGTGTACTAGAAATAGGAGATTGTATATAGTGTAGTAAACATATAGGAGCAATCACTTTAATATAAGTTATACCTTTATTAGTTTTAAATAGAAATTCTAATAAAGTATCTGGGAATAGTTCAAATATAATAGTTGCAGGTATACCTATTAATAGTGAAAAGAATATTGCTTGTTTTAGTTTTTTTAATATATACTTATATTTCCCTTTAGAATAATTATTGGAAACAATAGGAATAAGTGCTTGTGATATAGCAGCAGTAAAAAATGATGGGAGTAATACTAACTGCATAACATATCCATTTATTATTCCGTATTCATTTACTATGAAGTTATTAGAATAACCGACTTTCAATAATACATAAGTAATTATAATAGGCTCTAGGAAGTATCCAATCGATCCTATTAATCTACTTCCAGTTGTAGGTAATGCAATTTTAAGAAGAGCTTTAACACTCCTTTTATTAGGTTTTAATTCACTCTTTGTACACTTAAAGTTAGGTATTAAAAATAAAAATATAATTATACTAGATAACTCACAGAATATATTAGATAAAATTACAAATGCTACTGCGTATTCAACTCCTTTAGTTATAAAAAATGGTATGCCTATAATAATAAATATAAGTTTTACAATATCTTCTATAATATTTGTTATAACATGTGGATACATTCTACCTTTAGCAAAAAAATAACTTCTAAGACAATTTGATATAGTAATAAAGGGTAGTACGAATCCAATAGATAATAAACTAAAAGATAGAGTAGAGTTATTAAGTAGATTACTAGATAGGAAATTACACGCTCCTATTAAAAATAAAAGTATAACAAAGTCTATCGATAAAGATATTATAATAGCGGTTGATACTAAGTTTTTAGTATTAAATTTATCACTTGAAATAAGTACATTTAGTGCGGTTGGAAGTCCTAGTTGTGCGATACTATTTAAAAGCATGAATGTTGGCATAATCATAGAATAAAGACCTATTCCAGATGTACCTATTAGTCTAGTTAGTACAATTTTTATTACCATTCCAAGTAACTTAGTAAAAAAACCTCCAACAATTAAAATAAGAGTAGATTTTATAAATTTGTTTTTCATAGTACAAGTTTATTCTTAAATTATTAAAAAATACGAGGTTAATTTTACTTTTAAATAAAAATATTGTATAATATAAAGCCAGGAGGGGTTTTATGTTAAAAATAAACCAAAAAATATTAAATATTTGTTTACAATCTATGCTGAAAAACATTGGTTATTATGAAGTGAATTTTGGAAAAATTCATTATATTATAAATCTGTCAGATTTATCCAAAAGATATAAAAACAAAGATACATGTATACTTGAATTACCTAGTATAGATGAAATAAAATCTAGATTATTAAAAATTAATAGATTTTTTGATGTGTCAGGAATTGACGATATACAGTATAGTTTTGTTGAAGGAAAAGATTTTGATAAATCTATAGTTATTAAATCTAATTCAAATATTAATTTTGATTATCACATCCCATATAATTTTGAAAAAGATATAGTAATAAATGCAAATCGAGTTGTATTTAATTCTTGTTATGTACATGAAAAATCCAATTTAAAAATAAATTCTAAAACAATATATATGAATCGTTGCGGTATAATGTCTAATAATGCTGAACTTAAGGCAAAAGAGATATATCTTTTTGCTTCTAGTTTAAATTCAAATGATATTGGTATAGATGATGATAAAATATTTTTATCATCGTCTGAGATGCGCTGTAATAATTTAAAATTGAGATGTAATGATATGAAGAAAAATAATAGTAGTTTTATAAAGTCAAATAATTCGATAGTAAATGGCTTTAATAGTCATATTACAAGCGAAAGTAGTGAATCTTTAGATAAGAATCCAGTTTTAAAAATTGTAAAATAATCAAGAGTGAGTCTTGATTTTTAAATCTGTTATTTTTAAAAATTTTAGTGTATAATATTAACGAACGGAAGTGATACTATGTTTATAGATGAAGTAGTAATAGAGTTAAATGCTGGACGTGGTGGAAATGGATGCATGGCATTTAGAAGAGAAAAATATGTAGAAATGGGTGGACCATTTGGAGGAAATGGTGGACACGGTGGTAATATAATTTTCGAAGTAGATGAAGGGCTAAATACATTAATAGATTTAAGATATAAAAAAATTTATAAAGCAAATAATGGAGCGCATGGTGAAGGTAAAGGCTGTAATGGAAAAAATGCAGAAGATTTAATAATAAAAGTCCCTATAGGAACAGTTATAACTGATACTGATACAAATCTTATAATAGGTGATTTAACCAAAAAAGGAGATAGAGTAATTGCCGCACACGGTGGTAGAGGTGGAAGAGGTAATATGGCTTTTGCAACTCGTAATAATCCTGCTCCAGCATTTTGTGAAAATGGAGAACCTGGAGAGGAAAAAAAGGTTAAAGTAGAACTTAAGTTACTTGCTGATGTAGGATTAGTTGG
>CANRBR010000022.1 GCA_947628915.1 uncultured Bacilli bacterium
AGATTTAATACCTATTAGAAAGTTACTTAAAGAAGTACTAGGAATAATTCCAAAAGAAGTAAAGATATTAAATAGTGAGTTAATAGGTAGACCTTATAAGGATAAAAAAGTAGAAGTAGATTTAATAGTAGAGCTAGATGATGGAGCAAAAGTAAATATAGAAATAAATACATATGAAAATAATAGTATAATAAATAGAAATGTATACTATATATGTAGAAACATAAGTAAAGATTTAAGTAAGTCAAATGAATATGATGAGATAAATAGACACATACAGATAAACTTAGATTATAGTGTGATGCATAAAAGCCCAATAATGAAATATAGATTATACGATAAAGAATCAGAAGAAGAGTTAACAGATATGATGGAGATAATAAAAATATATATTCCATATTTTAAAGAAAGATGTTATAATGAAGATGTAGACGAACTGGATAGTCAAACGAAATTTTTAGGACTACTTGGAGTAGAGAGTAGTGAAGAAGCTAAGAAGCTATGTAATGGAGATGAAGATATGGAAGAAATATATGATAAGATGAAGAAGTATAATGATGAGATGGATGTAATAGGAGCATATGATTGGGAGTTTCATCAAAAGGAGTTAAAAAGACAAGAGATAAAAGATGCAACTGAAGCAGCGATTAAAGAGGGTCATAAAGAAGGATTTGAACAAGGCATCGAACAAGAGAAATTATTATAATATACCCATAAGTATGGACATTTATTATCTACAGCAAAAAATCTACTAAAAGAAAATATCGATATAAGCATCATTTCAAAAGTAACAGGGTTAAGTCTAGAGAAAATCAATCAATTAAAAAATAGGTAAGACATCTTACTTATTTTTTAATTAATCTATATAATTTAATTAATATTGGATAAAATATTTTAATAGGATAGTAAATTTTTGATATAGGAAGGTCATATTCACCAATGAATTCCATAATTCTTCCGTTAAACTTTTGTTTAAAGAATGTAAGTCTATCATCGAGTGTTCCTTCAACGCCTCCTAAATTACAATAAAGGCAGTTGTTATTCATAGAATATTTAATCATTTCATATATCAGTCCATCTGATATATGAAGTTTATTTAAAAGAACGTTATTCCCTCCGTATATATATTCACTTGTTCTAACACCCACTTTATTTTGAGGAAGTAATAATAGTCCCGTTGAAAGTGTTAAAGTTGAACCTAATTCTTGTTTTAACTTTTCTACTTCTATAATCTCTTCACTATTATTATTTTCTTTTAAAAACTCTAAATATTTATCTAAATCTACGTTACCAAAAAACATGAATGCTCTATCTTTATAGTTGTTTAAAATCTTAACGAAGTATTCTTTATTTCTTAAATTTATATTTTGTCTTTTCTCAGTAATTTTTAGTAGTTCAACTAATCTATCCACATCTTTTATATCGTTAGATATTTCATAAGTAACTCCTCTTTTTTTATGAAAGTCACCTAGGTATGATTTAACTCTTTTATATTTTTTTAATAGTTCTTTTTCAGTTAATATATTAGAATCTTTATCACATATAGCAGCGAATACATTATACTGTGGTTGAAGATTTTTGTGCATATTCTTCTTTATCCCACCATATTTATAACCTAATTTTATAAGATTATTATGTTTTATCTCATGGTCTTTAGAATAGATGTGTTCTACATCCTCATCCTTAAAGCTATTGTCACTTAAACAAAAATTAGGGTCTATTTTAACGACATATGCTTTATTTTCTTTAGCAAGTTTTTTAATATTTTCAGTCATTGCTTTTAAATCTTCAAAATTAGTGAAATCTATTAAATAACCTCTTGGAATATAGAAAAGTTTAATATTTTTAAATACTTTTTTAACTAGTATTAAGCAAATTCCAACAAGTTTTTTATCCTTATATAAACCACAGTGAAAGGAAGCCCAATTATCTTTTACATTTGCCCAGTTATATTCCTGCATAAAACTTGCCATAGGATAATTTTCAATAAATTTATCATACTCTTCTTTTTTTAAATCACTTGTAAATGTATACATCTTATCCCAACTTTCCTTTTTTATTATACCCTAAACAAGTTTTTTTTACAACTGATAAAAAACATCTAATTTTTAGAGTGTTAGGTGTTTTATAACAATTTTACTTTTATGTTTAAAAAAGTTAATTTTACGAACAAAAGTTTTAATATTTCATTGACTTTATATTCCCAAATAGTATATAATTATATTGATACATTTGGTTATAGTTTTTACTCTAATCTATCTGCTAATAGCAGTAGAAAAGAGGTGATTTCTATGGATAAAAAATCTATAGGAAGGATAAATTCCAATGGAATTAATAATTGCATTTGCTTTTATTGTGCTTTGCACAATCCTAGCCCTTAAAAAGGACTAGCTTAAATGAAAACACCGAATCAGCTTGATTACGGTGTTTTCCCCAATCTAATAGATTAGAGTATACACCTAACCTGCAAATCAGATGTATCTCTTTTTTATTATATGAAGTTCCCTTCACTAAATACATTATAGTATAAAATTCACTTATTGTCAAACTATTATGCATATAAATCACTTGTTAAAAACACTAAAAGATAGTATAATACTAATATAGAGGTGACACATGAAGAAGAATACTTTAATGGAGGGTGCGATTATTGCAACTCTTGGAATAGTTATAGTAAAAGTAATAGGGTTATTATATGTAATACCTTTTAATGCAATAATAGGTGAGCAAGGTGGCGCACTTTATGGATATGCCTATAATATCTATATGTTATTTTTATCAATATCCAGTGCAGGATTTCCTTTTGCAATCAGTAAATTAACTAGTGAATATAATGCTTTAGGATATAAAAAAGCAGTTAAAGATACTTATAGATTATCTTTAAAAATAATATCAATTATATCAGTAGTTATATTTATTTTGTTATTCTTATTTGCTCCAAATATAGCCGAGCTAATAATAGGTAATGCAGAAGGTGGCAATTCTATATCAGATATAGCCTTTGTAATTAGAATGGTCTCACTTGCAATCTTAGTAGTACCTTTTCTTAGTGTTACTAAAGGATTCTTACAGGGACATAAGTATATCGCACCAACAAGTGTGAGTCAGATAATAGAACAAATAGTAAGAGTTATTGTAATACTTCTTGGAAGTTTTCTAGCCCTTAAAGTATTCAATACAGATTTAAAAACAGCAGTAGGTATTGCTGTAAGTGGTGCGTTCTTTGGTGGAATATTTGCTTATATCTACTTAAAAATAAAGATAAGAAAGTCTAAATTACTTCAAAAAGAAGATGTTAAAGATGAAAAAGTTATAACAAAAAAAGAGATAATAAAGAAAATATTTACATATTCAATACCATTTATAATAATAAGTTTAATATATAATCTTTATATAAGTGTAGATATGGTTTTAGTATCTAGGACTATGAGTGATATTTTAAAACTACCTATTAGTACAGTAGAATCAGTAGTTAGTATATTCACAACTTGGGGAGTAAAACTAAATAATATATTACTTGCAATTATAACAGGTTTAACAACAAGTTTAATACCTAATATAGTTTCAAGTTTTACAAAAGGTAATATGAAAGATGTAGATAACAAGTTTAATAAATCATTACAGTATGTATTATTTATACTTGTTCCATGTACACTTTTCTTATCATTCCTATCTGAGCCTGTTTGGACACTATTCTATGGTGAGAGTACTTATGGTCCAATAGTTTATAAAGTATTTGTATTCTCAGCCCTATTTGGAGGCTTTTATTCAATAGTTGTAAACACTCTTCAAGGACTTAGTAAATATAAATTAGTAATAACGACTGTTTTAATAGGATTATTCTTAAATACAGTACTAGATGTACCTATGATGTTACTTGTAAATAAATTAGGTTATGAAGTAAGTTATGGTGCGGTACTTGCATCTTTAATAGGATACGGAATATCAGTTATAATATCTTTAGTAGTACTTCATAAAAAGTATAAGTTTAACTTTAAAGATACTAAAAAAAGATTGCCAGGTTATGTTATATCATGGCTTGCATTTGAGTTAGTTATAGTAGTATTAAAACTATTTGTACCAACAAACTTAGATAATAGATTATTACAAATACCTATACTTGCTTTATTTGGAATACTAAGTTTTGGTATATATATAGCAATTAATTACTTTAATGGTAATTTAGGCGCATTATTTAATATAAGGAAAGGAAGGAAATATGAAAATAGGAATAGCTAGTGACCATAGAGGATATGACATGAAACAAAAATTGACAGAATATTTAAGGAGTAAAGCATATAATGTAATTGATTATGGTACTAATTCTAAAGAAAGAGTAGATTATACCAAATATGGATTTTTATTAGGCGAGAAAGTTGCAAGTAAAGAAGTAGATTATGGTATTGCAATATGTGGTAGTGCGATTGGAATATCTATTGCTTGTAATAAAGTTAAAGGTGTTAGATGCGGTAAGATAAATACTAAAGAAGAAGCAATACACGGTAAAGAAAAAGATTTTGTAAATATTATTGCTATTTCAGGAGAAGCACCTCTAGAAGATAATAAAGATATAGTTGATGCATTTTTAACTACTAAAGAAAACTTAACTGACCCAGCCTATAAAAAGAGAATTGACGATATAATGGAATACGAAAATGATTAAAGCAATAATTTATATAATAACTCTCATTTTAACTATATGGGCACTTGATGGAGTAGACTTAAATAAGTTTTTTAAACAGTCAAGAATATATCAAGCGCGTATAATCTATCTATTTATAGCAATATCGCTATCTTATTTAGTAACTAATTTCATATATGATTTTTGTATGAACTTTCAAATAGTAAAGTAGTATGTTTTTTAAGGAGATGGTATCTTGGTAAAAAAAATACTACTTTTTTCGTTGTTAATTATCATAATCCCTTTTATAGTGGTTACGATATTTATTAGAGATGATGAGATAACTTTTAACTTTTCTAGCAACAGTTTAGTTAGAGTATATAGAGAAGATACTAAAGTTATAGATGAAGTTCCTATCGAGGATTACGTAGTTGGAGTTCTTGCAGGTGAAATGCCTGTTGAATTTAGTTTAGAGGCTTTAAAAGCACAAGCAGTTGCGGCAAGGTCATATGTAATGATACAAATGGAAAGGAATATAAAAAAAGATTACGATGTAGTAGATACAGTCACTAATCAAGTTTATTTAGATAAAGAACATCTGCAGTCAGTATGGAAGGATTCTTATACCGATAACATAAACAAAATAAAAAAAGCAGTATTAGAAACTAAAGGAGAATACATATCTTATAACGGTAAAGTAGCAGAGGCACTTTTCTTTTCAACCTCACCTGGAGTAACTGAAAATAGTGAAGATGTCTTTCAAAGTAAAGTTGAATACTTAAGAAGCGTGGAAAGTCCTTGGGATGAAATATCTCCTGCCTATACTACAAACAAAACATACACACTTGAAGAATTTTATAGGCTATTAGATTTAGCTTATAGTGATAATTTAAACATATCGATAACATCAAAAACATCTACAGGTAGAGTAAAAAAAATAAAAATAAATGAAAAAGAATTTACTGGTGGTGAGGTAATGAGTTTATTATCACTTAAGTCAACTTTTTTTGAAATAATAAAAGAAGACAGTAAAATAATAATAAAAAATAAAGGCTATGGACACGGTGTTGGAATGAGTCAGTATGGGGCTGAAGGAATGTCTCAGGCAGGATATACCTATCAAGATATTTTAAAACATTACTATACTGGTATTGAAATAAAAAAATTTTAAAAAATAGTATAAAATCTAATAATTTTGTTCACACTTAAAAATGAGGTGAATAAAATGAAAAGACAGTTAAAAAAGTCAGTTGTATACGCACTATATGGAATATCATTTATGTTACTAGTTGGAGGAATAGCTTTACTTGGATTTGCAACGAGAGGTAGTGGTAAAGATAAATACTCTTATGTATCAAAAGGAATACTTGATTATGAAGAAAAAGTGCCAGTAGTAAGTCCTAGTAGTAAAATAAATAGACCATATACAGATACAGGAATAAGTATAGTAAAGAGTTTCTACGACTATCAAGCAGAGGCTAAAGAGCAAGAAAAGTCACTTATCTATTACGAGGGAACATATATGCAAAGTAGTGGTGTTTCATACTCAAGAGAAAGTGCTTTTGATGTAGTTGCTATACTAGATGGTAAAGTAGTAGAAGTAAAAGAAGATGAAACTTTAGGTAATGTTATAACTATAGAACACGAAAATGGAATAACTAGTGTATATCAAAGTGTTAGCGACATAACTGTAAAACAAAACGATGAAGTTACAAGTGGACAGATAATTGCTAAAAGTGCGACATCTAATATATCAACTGAATTAGGCAATCATTTATATTTTGAATTAATAGTAAATGGACTTTGTGTTAATCCAGAAAATTATTATGATAAGTTAGTTAATGAATTATAGGGAGTTTAAAATCCCTTTTTATGTATAAACACTAAAGCGAAATTATATAATTTACTAAAGGGGTGTTTAATGAATTCATTGATTACTAAAAGAGTTATAGATGAAGCAAATTATATGCTTGAAACTAAAAATACTATAAGAGAGATTGCTAAAGTATTTAATGTTTCAAAAAGTACTGTACATAAGGATTTACACGAGCGTTTATCTAGTATAAATCTTGAACTTTATAATAAAATAGATAGTATTTTGAAATATCACATAGATGTTAGACATATAAGAGGTGGAGAGTCTACTAAAAAAAAGTATGAAAAGTTAGTATAGATAATTAATTTATGGTAAATTATGGTATAATATAAATAGATAGAGGGTGATAATGTGTTTGCTAAGGATATAGGTATAGATTTAGGTACTGCTAATGTATTAATATATGTAAAAGGAGAAGGAATTGTTTTAAATGAACCGAGCATAGTTGCGATTGATTCTGAGACTAAAAAAATTCTTGCAGTAGGAAAACAAGCAAGAGAAATGCTAGGTAGAACTCCGGGAACAGTACAAGCGATAAGACCACTTAAAGATGGCGTTATTGCAGACTTTGAAGTAACAGAGATGATGCTTAATAGTTTTATAAGAAAAATAAATGGTAAAAGTTTCTTATCTAGACCTAGAATACTTATTTGTTGCCCATCTAATATTACTCAAGTTGAAAAAAATGCCATAAAAGAGGCTGCAGAAAGAACTGGTGCAAGAAAGGTATACTTAGAACAAGAGCCTAAAGTTGCTGCAATTGGAGCAGGCCTTGATATATCTAGGCCAAGTGGAAATATGGTTATAGATATCGGTGGAGGAACTACTGATATTGCAATACTTTCACTAGGTGATATAGTAACTAGTCAGTCTATTAAAGTAGCAGGAAATACTTTTGATAACGATATAATTAAATATATAAAAGATAAATATAAACTTTTAATAGGTGATAGAACTGCTGAGGATATAAAACTAGAAATAGGCTCAGTATATCCAGAAGGTAGAAATGATAAAATGGAAGTAAAAGGTAGAGACTTAGTTACAGGGCTTCCACATACAATCACACTTTGTAGTGAAGAAGTAGAAGAAGCACTAAGAGAAAGTGTTTATACCATAATACATTCTGCTAAGAGTGTTTTAGAGCAAACCCCACCAGAGTTATCAGCAGATATTATTGATAAAGGAATAATTATAACAGGTGGAGGAGCTTTAATACACGGATTTGATAATTTACTCTCACATGAATTAAAGGTTCCTGTGTTTGTTGCAGAAAGTCCTCTTACTTGCGTAGTAGAAGGAACTGGAATACTTTTAGATAATATACATTTACTAGAAAATAAGTGAAAACTTATTTTTTTTGTAATCATAATAAACAAATATAATATATTATAATATAGGTTATTATAATTAGATAAAAATAATTGACAAAATTTTAAATCTTAGATATAATTTAATTGTTGATAGTGAGGGAAGGAGTGAGTTTATGGAAAATCAAAAAAGTGGTTCTAACGTAGGTGGAATTGTAAGTTTAGTATGCGGTATTCTTTCAATCGTTACATTCTGGGTTCCTTGGTTTAACCTTGTTTCTTTAGTACTTGGTATCGTAGGAATCGTATTTGGTGTTAAAGGACGTAAAACTGCACCTGCTGGAAAAACTGGTATGGCTACTGCAGGATTTGTACTTGCTATAATCGGTACAGTATTTAGCGGAATCGGTTTCGTTTCTTGTACAATATGTGCTAGTTGCGGTGTATGTGCTGCAGCTTCTACGCCATCATTTTATTAATAAAAGGTCGAAAGACTTTTTATTTTTCTTTAAAAATGTTATAATGAATTAGGTGATTAAAGTGATACCAAATATTAATATAAATGGAAAAATTATTACGCCTTATATAATAATGGCTTTAATAGGTGGATTTACAGCAGGTTTATTTGCTTGCTACCTAACTAAAAAGAAAAAGAAAGATGTAAATGATACTATAATATTACTTTTAATAGCGATATTAGGTGTATTTATAGGTGGACATATCCTTTATGGAATAACTAATATGAATAGATTAGTTTATATGATTACTCATTTTAATAGATTAAGGGGATTTGATGGATTTATAACTGAAATGGGTATGATATTCGGTGGGCAAGTATTTTATGGAGGACTTATCGGAGGATTAATTGCAAGTTACATCTATATATCAAAAAAGAAATTGGATAAGAAATTTTATTTTGATATAGGTGCTGTTGTAATACCGCTATTTCATTCTTTCGCACGAATTGGTTGTTTCCTATCAGGCTGTTGTTATGGAATAGAAAGTGATATAGGATTTACATATAAGTATTCACTTATAGAATCAGCAAATCATGTTAATAGATTTCCAGTACAATTAGTAGAATCTGGATATAATTTACTTATATTTATCTTTATATACGCACTATATAAAAAAGATATGTTAAAAGGAAAACTACTTTATTTATATTTTGTAATGTATAGTTTTGTAAGATTTATATTAGAGTTTATTAGAGGAGATGAGTATAGAGGATTCCTATTTGGACTTTCTACTTCTCAAATAATTAGTATAGGGCTATTTATAATAGGTATTGTAATGTTTATTAAACCAAAAAAAATATCAAATGAATGATATTTTTTATTTTTTTGTATTTTTTTCTATGTTACTTATCATAGTCAATAATTCATAAACTAGTCTTAGTGCGACATTTCCACCTAGTAAAAGTTTAAAGAATTGTGCTACATCTGTTACTATGAATACAAATGAATAAAGTGTTATAAAAATAGCAAATATAGGATAAGTAAACTTTAATATTTCTTCTAGTCCAAATTTTTTGAAACATAAGAAGTCTTTAACTTTTCCCATGAATCCTGCAGGTTTCTTTTTGCTTCTTAGAAAAGTAAAGTATAAAGTTATACCTCCTCCAAGAGCTAAAACTATTGAAACAATAGTCCAAATTAACCCAAAATTGATATGAGCAAATGGGTTAAGATAATTGCTAACTTCATTTCCTAGATTCATAATATCCCTCCTTAAATGAATTATAGCACTTATTTAAAAAAAAATAAATATTTAGTAAATAAAATCTAAATATTTATTTAAGTATATGCTTTTTTAAACTATTATAATACTTTGCCTTTTTTTGATGAGCAAATAATTGCTTCTTTTTTTCCTTGTTGGACTTCCTTAGACCATTCAAAAGGTATTATATCTTTAAGAGCATCTTTAGTAGTTACCGTTGGTCTTGGTTTAGTGAAGAAACCTTTAGGAAAATTAGGCTTTTCTTTCTTAAACATATAGACCACCTCAACTTTCTTTTTATATTAATATTATATTCAGAAATAAAATAAATATCAAGTAAATTCGAGTTGTATTATAGCATTTTAAATTTTTGGTGTCAAATTTTATAAATTATCTGTTACTAATGTCAATTTATTTTCCTTTTCTAATAAAATTATCAGTTTTACTAACTCATCTAATAATTCATCAGATATTCTTCCAAAAACATAGTAATCAAGTTTATTTTTATTGAAATAAAATAATTTATCTGCTTTAATATATGATGGCTTTTTAAATTCCTTTGTGTTTCCATTTTTTTCAAATTCAACAATTTCTAGGTTACCCTTATGTTTTAATTTGCTTTTTCTTTGTTCTTCATCTTTAAAACTTGAAATAACGGTTGTAACATGCGTATATTCAATACCTTGTATTGAATCTGCATTATCATCAATCACAATAAAAGAGTGTCTTCCAATTTTTTCCCCGTTTTCAGCAACATATTTATTTACAACAATAATATCTCCTAATTTACACATTTAATATTCCCCCCTCTTATCATATTTTATAAAAATAATATTGTTTTTCCAAATTAATAATAGCACATATTAGACTGCAAATCAAGAACAAAAAGTCAAAATAAATTTTGACCTAAATGCCATCACTGGCATTTCTTTCTACTTCATCAAGACTTAGCCTCTCCATAGACCAATTTCGGATAGTCGCTACCCTACTTGTTTTTTATTTCGTCAAAATTTTATTGACTTGCAGTTCCAAGTCCACTCTTCATATATAATTTTAATCCTTCAAACATTATATTTATACTTGCACTTATATCTCTATCATTTAAACTTAAACAGTTTGGACATTCCCACTCTCTTATTTTTAAATCCTTTACTTCTTTATTTTGATATCCACATCTTGGACATATCTGACTACTTGGATAATATGTATCTATTTGATAAAATAACTTGCTTTTCCATTTACTTTTATACTTTAGTTGTCTTATTAGTTCTGCCCATGATGCATCGTATATTTTCTTAGATAGTGGACTTTGTACCATTTCGTTTATTTTTAGTTTTTCTGTTACTATTATATCGTTTTCTTCTGTTAATTCTTTACTTATTAAATGTATGAGATATTTCCTTGCATTTTTTAATTTTTGATAGGCTCTTTGTAATTTTATCTTTACTTTTATTCTATTTTTACTTCCCTTTTCACATCTTGCTAACCATTTATTTAATCCTTTTATTTTCTTTTCATATTTTTCTATTATTTCCTCATTTCTTATCTTTATTCCATCACTTGTTATTATTAAATCTTTTATTCCTAAATCTATTCCTACTATCTTGGTTGGAATAAGTTTTGGGAGTTCTATAACTTCTTCTACTATAATGCTTACATAATATTTATCTGCTTCTTTATATACAGTAGCTGTTTTGATATTTCCTTTTATATTATCTAAGTTTCTATATCCTCTAATACTTACTTCTTTTAACTTTGGTAGTGTGATTATGTTATTCTTTAAATCTATTTTTATTGAATTATATTCATGTCCTTTATATGTACTTGTCACATTAGTTGTTCTATATGAATTTTTACTTTTATTTTTTGATTTAAAATTAGGTCTTCCTCCTAGATTATCTTTAAATCTCTTAAAGGCATTATCTAAATCAAATATACTAGCTCTAAGTAAACAACTATCTACTTCTTTTAACCATTCATATTCTTTTGTTAACTCTTTTACTTCATTACAAGCGTTATATGCATTTATATAATTTGGATATTTATTTAAAAAATAATTATAAATAAATCTTGAAGACCCAAATGATTTTTCTATTAATATTTTCTGTTCTTTATTTGGATAAAGTCTAAATACATACCCTCTCATTATCTTTTCCATAGCCTCACCACCTGATAATATAATTATACTACTAGTACATTCGTTTGTAAATAGTTTTTTTACTTTCCAAGCACTTTCCTAATAGATAATTATGTATAGTTAGACATAACTAAAAGTTGGACATAAAGATAAAAAAATAAATATTTAGTAAATAAAATCTAAATATTTATTTAAGTATATGAATTATTATTTCTTTTTAGTATTATCTTGATATTTCTCTAAATAATAATCTCTAAGTTCTTTAAATCGATTGAAATGAACAACTTCTCTTTGTCTTAAAAAGGAAAGTGGAGCAAGTAAGTCTTGGTCGTTTGTCAAATCCATTAAGTGTTCATAAGTCGCACGCGCTCTTTGTTCTGCAGCCATATCACTCGTAAGGTCAGCATTCCAGTCTCCTGATGCTTCTATATATGCACTAGTAAAAGGTACTCCAAATGCATCTACAGGAAATAATGCATGGTCGTGTTCAACATATTGAGGTGTAAGACCTGCCTCCATTAATTCTTTAGGTGTCGCACCTTTCATTAGTTGATACACCATAGTTGCAATCATCTCTACATGTGCTAGTTCCTCTGTTCCTATATCATTAAGTAGAGCATATCCTTTTTCATCAGGCATAGTATATCTTTGATTTAGATATCTCATTGATGCAGAAAACTCTCCATCAGGACCACCGTATTGTGCTAGCAAGGCTTTAGCCATTCTTAAATCTTTATTTTTAATATTTATAGGGTATTCTAATTTTTTTTCATATTTCCACATAAGAACCTCCTAATTATCCCATGGCCAAGGCATATCGTCCCAGCTCCATGGATATGAAGATAACGCATCACTATTTAAAGTAATAGGCCCAAATTTAGCTTCATATTCCTTTAACATACTTTCTTTTTCTTTTCTATATTGATTAAATAAATTAATCATATTTTTGTTGTTTGGATAAATATCCAAATAAAGATTTAAGTCTATCATTGCAAAACCTAAAGCATCTATATAAGTTAAAAGTTCTGCTTGTTCATTCATAGGCTTTATTTCATATGGCTCTTTTGATTTATATGGTTCATATAAATTTTTAAATAAATTTCCTCTGATAAGTCCATTAAATGGGTCATATAATTTAGATGAGTCTTGGTCTAAAAAGTTACTACTACCAGAGTTTGTTTTACTATACATATTAGAATTTAATTTAGAGTCTACATCATAATTCATAGTTCCTACATTAAAAGGATACATAGACATAGTATTCATATCATACATATTCATACTTTGCATATTTTCTTTAGTATAGTTTTTAAAATTAGGGTAATTATTCATATTTTTCCTCCTCGCTTTATATTATGAAATATAGATATTAGTGTATAGGTTAATGTCTAATTATATAAAAATTTAAAAAAGTATAGACAAAATGAGGAGAATTTGTTAAAATATATTTCGTAATTGCTATGGCGGTGTTGGTGAAGTGGTTAACACGGCGGATTGTGGTTCCGTTATGCAAGAGTTCGATCCTCTTATACCGCCCCAATGATTTAAATGAGCGTACTTAGTACGATTTATATAAGAAACTAATATTGTTAGTTTCTTTTGCTTTACTTTTCTTTACACCCCTTTCTTATCTATATTGTTCAATAAATTTACAACTATTAATAAATGTGGTACAATTAAATGGAGGGTGGTGTTATGAAAAACGATTCAATAGAAAGTAGTTATGGAACAGTTAGAAATATAAATAGAAAAAAGTTATCGAAACGAAAACTATATAATAGAATTGCTGCTTTAACAGGTGCATCTATTATATTTGTTAGTGGTTTATTTATAGCTAAAAATATAAAAGATAGAAAAGTTAATCCAGTACAAGATGGTCAGACTAGTATAAGTTTATTAGTAGATGTTCACGATGGAGATACTGTATATGACATAGCTAGTAAATATTATACAAATGATTGTGAGTATGTGTATAATTCATTATCAAATTATCAAAGAATAATAAAAAATGATAATGGTAAATACGATGGAGAAATAAAACCAGGAGATAAATTATCAATACCAGTTGTAGTGGATAATGATAATCAATATTATCAAAGAATGCTTCGATTACAAAATGAAATTAGTGATATTGAAGCAAATAATTATTGGGTAAGGTATACTGTTAAGCCAGGTGACACAATAACTGAGCTTGCAGAACTTTCAAGTGGAAGTTATGAAGAGACATATGATATAGCAAGTAAAATACTATCTAAAAATAATATGAGTAAAAGAGATGTATTAAGAGATGGAACACAAATTTGGATTGTAAATCCTGAGTTAGGTAGTTTAAAAGCAGAGTTAAATGAAACTATAACAAATCTTAAAGATTCACTAACTAGCAGTAATTTAAAAAAGTAACTTAAAATAGTTACTTTTTTGATAAATATTTACAAGCATTAAGTGCGGCAACAGTTCCATCACTACATGCTGTAGTAAGTTGTCTTATATCTTTAATTCTTATATCTCCTGCAACAAATATTCCATCTACTTCTGTAGTGCAATCTTCATTTGCAATAATATATCCAGATTCATTTGTTTTTACTAGGTTATTGCACATATCAGATACAGGTATATGACCTATAGCAATAAATAGTCCATCTACTTTAAGTTCTTTTTCTTCATTTGTTTCATTGTTTTTAATAGTGATACTTTCTAGTTTTTCTTCACCTTTAATATCGGTAATATTTGTATCTAATATAAATTCTACATTATCTTTTTTCTTTAACCTGTCTAGATTTACAGATTCTATTCTAAAATCTTTTTTTCTATATATGACATAAAGTTTTTTAACAATATTACTTAAGTATAAAGCATCATCTATCGCACTATTCCCACCACCAGTTATAGCAACTGTCTTATCTTTATAAAAAGTTCCATCGCAAGTCGCACAGTAAGATATGCCTTTTCCAAGTAATTTGTCTTCATTATTAAGTCCTAATTTTCTATTTGTTGCGCCTGTTGCAATTATTATTGATTTCCCTAAATAGTTACCTTTGTTTGTTTTAACTTCTTTGGTATCTTTATTGTCAAAAATATCAATAACTTCTTCAAACTTTATATCTGGACCTAAGTTCTTTGCTTGACTGTAAAGTCTTGTCGCGTAATCATATCCACTTATCTCTTCAAATCCAGGATAATTTTTAATGTTGTGTGCGTTTACAATTTGACCCCCATATACACCTTTTTCAAGTATTAATACTTTTTTTCTTGCAATACAAGCATATATAGAGGCAGTAAGTCCAGCAGGTCCAGCACCCACAATAATAATATCGTACATTATTTATCCTCCAAGAATTCGTTTAATTCATCTTCATTTATAAACCCAATATTTCTTTTTTTCTCTTTTCCATCTTCAAAAAGTATAGTTGTAGGTATAGACATAACACCAAAGTCTTTTGAAATATTGTTACTGTCTTCATCTACATTTAGTTTGCAAAATTTAATGTTGTCTTTTTTTTCAGCAACACTTTCAAATATGGGTCCAAACATTTTACAAGGACCACACCAAGGTGCCCAAAAGTCTACTATAGTTTTACCTTTACTATTTTTAACTTCTTCTTCAAAATTATTTTCAATGTTAACTATTTTCATATACTACCTCCACTATTTATATTTTACTAAAATATTTAGTTAAATACAACAAATTTAAAAAAATTCATAAAAATGCTTGACAGGGGGGGG
>CANRBR010000023.1 GCA_947628915.1 uncultured Bacilli bacterium
CTTCTTCACTTCCGAATACTTTTTTAAAAAGCAAATCGAATTTAAGTGAGATAAATTGTTCTTTTTCTTTTATCATATATCTTCCTCCTTTTATTATCCCTTTTTATTCTTCTTTTGTGGTCTTTCCATTATATATCATACTCTGTAAAAGTCCGATTTCCTTTTTTTTCTTGAAAAAAATTTAAAAAATGTGAAAATTTCGCATAATTTTCACAAAAAAAATTAAAATACAAAACTTATATGTTAATGTGGTGGAAATGTGTTATAATAAGATAAATATATTTGGGAGGTTTATATGAAAAATTTAAATATTAAAATTGATATTTTGCCTAATCAATTTTTAAAAGGCGATGGGACATTCGATAAAGATGAGGCACTTAAATTATCTGGTAAAATTGCTGGAGTTTGTTATGACAAAGAGGGTTTTACACATCTTGAAAATGAACCAGAAGAAAAAACTATGCGTAGAATTAATATGACTTTAAATAATGGTCATCATAGTGTTTATGATCATATATTAATAAATTTCAATTTACAAAATATACCTAAAATTTTAGCAATGGTACTAAATAATGAACACCAATATACAACAAGTGAGAAATCTGCAAGATATACACCTGTTGTAAGAAGTGAAGGCTCAATTATTACAGAAGATGAAGAAAAACTTTATAATAAATGGATTAATATATTTAAATTAAAAATCAAAGAACAATATGGATATATTTATAACGATTCTAAAATTCAAAAATTAGCTCAAGAAAATGCTAGATATTTAGTAACTGTATTTATGCCAACACAAATGATTTACTCTACTTCATTAAGGCAAATAAATTATATTGCGTCTTGGATGCAGGATTATATAGAAGAGTTAAATATTAATGATTTATTCGAATTGAAATTAGCCTACTTTATGAGACAATTTATAGATGAGTTACACCGATTAAAAGTACTAGATAAAAGACTTATGGAAAATGAAAAACATAGAAAATTATCGTTGTTTGGGAAAGATTTAGATGAGCGAGTAGAATTTTTTGATTATGTTTATTCTACTACTTATAAAGGCTCAATTGCAGAACTTGCTCAAGCACATAGACATAGAACTCTTGATTATCAAATGGAAATGCTAAATAAAAAAGAATACTTCATACCTCCTATAATTGAGGATGATAAAGTGTTAGTTGATGAATGGCTTTGTGATATTGAAAAAGTTGGAAATGTAAATCCTCAAGGTGAACTTGTACTAATCCACGAATGTGGTAAATACGACGATTTCATTTTAAAGTGTAAAGAAAGACTTTGTACAGGGGCGCAACTTGAGATAATGAGACAAACTAGAAATACTTTATTAAAATATAAAGATGCATTAGAAAAGTCTAATAATCCTCTTGCTTTAGATATTGAAAAATACTCTCACGGCGCAAGATGTACATTCCCTGATTTTAACTGTACTAACGACTGTAAATTTAAAGAAGGAAAAACTCTAAAGAGAAAGATTTAGAGTACTTACTTCTTTTTTTTGTATATTCAACAATTAAATTAATAATATAAGTAGAAAAAAAATAAAATTTATTGTATAATTATTTAAGGTGGTAGTATGGTTCAAATAAAATATCCAAATGGGATAAAAAAAGATAAAGTTAATCTGATGTCTCATTCAAATCGTGGGATGAACTTAGAAGCAGATTTAAACGATACTAACGAATACTACTTATATAACGATATAGCAATTATATATAAAAAACCTACCCCTATCACTATAAATAAAGTTGATTATAAATCAAGGCGTGATGCAGTTATAAAAGAAGCTCACTTTATAGTTCCATCTACTACTGATTACAATGGTATATATAAAGGAAAATACATAGATTTTGAAGCAAAGGAGACAAAAAGTACAACTAGTTTTCCACTAAATAACATACATAAACATCAAATAGAACATTTAAAAAGGATTTATAACCATGGTGGGATTGGATTTATAATAGTGAGATTCAATAAATTAAATAAAACATTTTTACTTTTTATAAAAGATTTATTAAACTTTTTAGAAAATAATACACGTGCATCTATACCCTATTCATATTTTGTTGAAAAAGGTTATATAATTAAAGAAGGATTAAATCCTAGATTAGATTATTTGAAAATAATAGAAGGAGTTGTATCATGAAAAAGATAGTTAAAAAGATTAAAAAAATATGGAGGAAAGATTGTAGAGACATATTAGTTCCTATAATAAGTTTAATTATATTTATTCTATCTACACTTACTATAGGGTTTATACTAGGTCTTATACTTCTAATACTTATAAATGCTATATATTTCATTCCTAAATTACTATTTAAAAATGAAAAGAAAAGAAAAAAAGCATTTAAAGTATTTATGTTATTTATACTTGGAGGATTTATAATAGGTGTGATGGGAATAATATTCCTATTTGTATACATAGTATTTACCGCACCTAAATTTGATGAGACTAAGTTATATGTAACTGAGCCTTCTATAATAATGAACAAAAATAATGAAGAAGTTGCTAAAATAGGTACTGACAAGCGTATAATTATCGGATATGATGAAATACCAGAGGTACTAATTGATGCGATAGTTGCAACTGAGGACTCTAGATTCTTCACTCATAACGGAGTCGATTGGGCAAGATTTTTAAAAGCAACTGCTTACCAGTTAGTTGGTAAAAGTGATGCCGGTGGAGCATCTACTCTTACAATGCAAGTATCTAAAAACGCATATACTAATAAAAATGATGAAGGTATTGAAGGTATAATAAGAAAATTCACTGATGTATATGTTGCAACATTTATACTAGAAAAAAATTATACTAAAGAACAGATAATGGAATTTTATGTCAATTCACAGTGGCTTGCTAAAAATACAACTGGAGTTGAACAAACTTCTCTTACGTATTTTGGAAAAAGCGCAAAAGATTTAACTTTATCAGAAGCTGCTATGATAGCGGGACTATTTCAAGCACCTGGTAAATACGACCCATATGTAAATCCAGAAGCAACAGAAAAAAGAAGACAAACTGTTTTAAGTCTTATGTTAAGACATGGATATATAACTAAAGATGAATATAATGCTGCTAAAAAAATGACAGTAGATAAAATAGTTATACCTGTTGAAGAGAGTTCATATGGAAGTAATGCACTATCTCCTTATCAATCATTCATAGATACAGTAGTAGAAGAAGTTACAGAAAAAACTGGAAAGAATCCTTACTCTACTCCTATGACTATATATACTACTCTAGATACTGATATACAAGATTACATAAATAAAATAATGAGCGGTGAATCATACAAATGGGAAAACGAATATGTCAAAGCTGGTATTGCTGTTGTAAGTGTTAAAGACGGTAGCATAGTTGCTATTGGTGGCCGTAGAGAAATTAATGGCCCAGATGAATGGAATTACGCAACTGATGAAATAAACCAAATAGGGTCAACTGCTAAACCTTTATACGACTACGGTCCTGCTATCGAATATAATAACTGGAGTTCATATCAAATAGTTGTAGATGAGCCTATTACTTATTCTGATGGAACTAGTATACAAAACTGGGATGGTAAATACGAAGGGTTTGAGACTATAAGAGTTGCTCTTAGAGGTTCAAGAAATATTCCAGCACTTAAAACATTTAAGAAAAACGATAAATCTAAAGTAATTGATTTTGTTACAAATTTAGGACTTACTCCTGAAATATATTCTTGTCCTGATGGATACAAGAAAAATCAAAAGGATTACAAAGAATGTATAAGTACTTCAGACCCTAGTAAAGTTATTATGGCAAATAAAGCAAATACTTTACACGAGGCACACGCAATTGGTGGATATACTGGTGAGACAGCTCTATCTATGGCTAGTGCTTATGCTGCATTTGGAAATAGCGGTGTCTACACTACTCCATACTCATTTACAAAAGTAGTATACAAAAACTCTAATGAGGAATATATAAACGATATTGAAAAGACTAAGGCTATGAGTGAAGAGACTGCATATATTATATCTGATATGTTAGTTACTACTGCTCCTAATGCGATTGGTGGATATTATAATATAAATGGAGTTAAATATGCAGCAAAGACTGGTACTACTGATTATCCAGATAATGTATATGATGATTATAAGTTACCAAGTAATGCAGTTAATGACTTATGGGCAATAGGATTTAATACAGAATATGCAATAGGTGTTTGGTATGGATATGATGATATATCTAATGAACATTACAATAAGTTTAGTAGTGGTCAACACACTAGATTATTCCAAGCAGTTGGTAAAAAAGTATTTACTAATAAAAATGCATTTACTAAACCAAATGGTGTTGTTGAAGTAGAAGTTGAATCAGGATGTGTTGATGCAATGCTTCCAAGTGAGTTCACACCTGCTAATTTAAGACAAACCGAACTATTTATTAAAGGTACTGAGCCTACTACTGTATCACCTAGATTTTCTAAATTAAGTGATGTTACAAATTTAAATGTAACAGAAAATGAAGGTAAAGTTACAATCACTTGGGATAGTGTTCCTAATCCTGAAATAAATGATGAAGCATATTTGAGAACATATTATTCAAAAGTATTTGAAAACGATAATTATTTAAATTCTTATATAACTAGTAGATTAAACTACAATAAATCAAATATTGGTGTTTTAGGATATAACATATATTTAAAAGATGCAAATGGTAACTTAACTCTACTTGAATATGTAACAAATAATAAATATGAAACAACACTTGATGTTCAAGGTGAATACACATTTGTTATAAAAACAGCATACTCTATATTTAAAAATAATATGAGTGATGGTAAGAGTGTCACTGTAAATATTACTTCAAGTTCACCAATCGTTCCTGAGGTTCCTACTAACCCAGAGGAGCCAGAAGAAAATGAACAACCATAAAAGAAGAACTTAACCGTTCTTCTTTTCTTTACACATATTTTTTAATTTACAATTTTCACATAATGGACTTTTAGCTTTACAATAATATCTACCAAATAAAACCATTTGATGGTGTAATCTAGAAAGTTTATCTTTAGGAAATTTTTTATTAAGTTTCTTTTCTATTTTTAAAACATCATCATTTTCTTTAGCAAGATTAAGTCTTTTACTTACTCTAGATACATGAGTATCTACTGCTATACAAGGTTCATTATATAAATTAGATAAAACTACATTAGTAGTCTTTCTACCTACTCCACTTAAACTTTCTAAATAAGTTCTATCATTTGGTACTATACCGTTTTTATCTTCAAGTAAAGATTTTGATATACTTATAACATTCTCTGCTTTTTTATTAAATGTACCTATCGGTCTTATAATATCAATTATATCTTTAATATCTGCATTACTTAATTTTTCTAATGTATCATATTTTTTAAATAATACCTCTGTTACCATATTAACTCTTTTATCTGTTGTCTGGGCACTCAACATTACTGCAATAAGTAGTTCGTAGTCTTTATTATAATTTAATTCACATTTAGGATTAGGAAACAATTCATCTAAATAGTTAATTATCTCTTGCATCGTTTAACCAATCGTAATAGTCATCTAAATTTTTATTTTTCTTATTACCTTTAAATTGTTTTCTATCCTTTTCTACATCATCCTTATTTTTAATACCTTTTTTACCCCACTCATATATAATTTTATCTATATATCTTAAATTACTAACTCCATTATAGGTTGCTTCTTTTAAAGCAAGTATTATTAACTCTTCACTAACTCCAGTATCTATCCATCCATTTATTATTTCAAATTCCATAGGAGATAAAGTCCTACCAAACTCAGTTTCAAATACTGCATATATACTTGACTCTTTTTTAGTTTCTACTTTAGAAAGTGATAAAGCAAGTTTTTCATATAAATAGTCTAAATTTAAGACTTCACTTCTAACATTATTAATTTTCTTTATTTCTACTTTTATAATATTCTTTTCACATAATGAATTTATAAGTTCAAGAACATTATTAAGGTCTATATTTAAGTCATTACTAATTTGCTTAGGATTATAAATATCACTTGATTGATTAATCAAATATATAAGTATTATAAACTCACTATCAGTTATATTTAATTTCTTATAATTAAATAATAATTCTTTTGATACTTGATAATTTATACTTTTTAATAACTCTATTATTTGACTCATAAAACCACCTACTTAAATTATATATTAAATAAATAATGAAATCAAGATAATTAATTATCTTCTCCATAAGATAATAAGTTTTTAATATCTTTTTCAGTTAATGCTGAAAGTGTATTTGAATCTCCCTTGCCTTCTATTAAATTATCACTTAGTATTTTTTTCTTATCCTGAAGTTCTATAATTCTCTCTTCTATTGTACCTTTTGTAATAAGTCTAATCACTGTTACTTTGTTCTTTTGACCAATTCTGTGTGTTCTATCGGTTGCTTGATTTTCTACTTGTGGGTTCCACCATATATCTAGATGTATAACTATATCTGCACTAGTCAAATTAAGACCGGTACCTCCTGCTTTTAGTGTTATTAAAAAGCAGTTAGTATCATCATTATTAAACTTTTCTACAAGTTCCATTCTATCTTTACTATCTACATCACCATTTATAGTAAAGCTTGTAATACCTTCTTTATTAAATTTATTCTTTACTCTATCCAAAACTCTTTTAAAACTGCTAAATATAAGTATTTTATGGTCATCTTTAATATAGTCCTTTACTATTTCAGTTAACTTTTCTAACTTTATAGAATCTCCCTTATAATCATCATATAAAACATTAGGGTCAATACAAATCTGTCTTAATTTAGTTAATAGTTGTAATATTTTAAACCTTGCTTTAGACCACCCTTCAGTTTTAATCAATTCGTCCATCTCTTCTTCTGTTGTTTTAACTACATTTAAGTAAAGGGCTTTTTGTATATCAGGTAACTCTAAATAAATATTGTTTTCTATTTTGTCTGGAAGTTCTTTAGATACATCTTTTTTCTTTCTTCTTAGTATAAATGGTTTTATTTGATAATTTAAATTCTTAAGTTTAGATAAGGACTTTTCATCTACATCACTTATTCCATAGTTTTCTTTAAATTTAATAATGTTGTTTAAGTATCCAGGCATTATAAAGTCGAATATACTCCATAACTCTAAAACTGAATTTTCTAGTGGAGTTCCTGTTAAAGCAATCTTAGTTCTAGACTTAATCTTCTTTACTTCCTTACTCATATTAGCTTGATAGTTTTTAATTGCTTGTGCTTCATCGATAACACACACTTCAAAATTAATCTTCTCATACTCATCGTTATCGTTTCTAACAAGTCCATACGAAGTTATAAATATATTATATTTATCTATATCTTTTAATATTTCAAGTCTTTTTTTCTTGTTTTCTGCAACTGTTACATATTTAAGTTTAGGAGCAAATTTATCAAACTCTTTTTTCCAGTTATACACTAGTGAAGTTGGACATACTATCATTATTTTAGCGCTCTTATTTTCTTTTAATACTTGTTTTATAAAGCAGATAGTTTGTAAACTTTTACCTAGTCCCATCTCATCTGCAAGTATTCCACCTAAATCGCATTTATAAAGTGTATATAACCACTTAACCCCTTCTTTTTGATAATTTCTAAGTATCTTTTCATCGTGTGCGTCAAACTTAATATCTATATTTTTATACTCTTCAAAGTTTTTAATAAATTTATCAAATGAGTTATCTGTATTGATAGACTTATATTTATTCTTCTTTAAACTATCTATATAGAATGCTCTATATTTAGGTATTTCGATTACTCCATCTTTTAAATTATCATTTATATCTAAATCATCTAGTAAATTATTTAATTCATTTAACTCTTTATTTTCACTTAAATCAACTATATTACCATTTTTTAATTTATAATATTTCTTCTTTGATTTAATTGACGCTAAAACCTTATTAAGTTCAGATAAATCTATATTATCTACATTAAAATTATAAGACATGATTGCGTCTTTGCCTATTGCAAAATTAGAGTTAACTTGACTTTTCTTAAGTATGCTTATATCGTCTAATTTTTTAGATGTATAAACATTATAATTTTCAAGTAGTTTTGATAAACCTTCATCTAAGAAAAGTCCAATGTCATCTATATCATTTAATACTAAACTATTCTTTATTATCTCAAAGTTATACTTTAAAAGTTCATTTAACGCACTTTCTTCTGTTTCTTCATCTCTAACAACTTTACTATCAGTATCAAAGTAATCTATTATATTCCCATTATAATCAAATTTTATTTTACAAGTAATACTGTTTTTTAAAAGGTCAAAATAATATGAAACAATAGGCTTACCAGATATAATAATATCTACTACATTCTCACTCACACTGATATTGTTTTTTACTTTATTTAATAAGCCTTTTTTAAATAACTCTAAATTATCTTTTTTAAATACTATTTTATTTACTTCAGCTTCCTTACTAATCTTTAATACTTCACTTATCTCTTTTGGAATTATATATAAAGTATCTTTATAAGCCATATACTTAAAATTGTTATCTAATATATATTCCCTTCCATCAAAAGATAATTCGTATCTATCATCTTTAAAGTCTAGATTAATATTAAACGGATACTCTTCTTTTACTTCTTTTATTTTACCGTATCCTTTTAAATTAAACTCCTTATCTTTAATTAAAGTTAAAAACATTTTAAGTTCTCTTTCGTTTAACTCAAAAGGATTATTATTGTTGTAGTAATAATAGTAATTACTATTACTTGATTTAGCATACTCAGTAAAGAAGTTTAATATCTTTTCATCTTCTAAACTAAGATAGTGTTTTGATGGATCATAAGTGAAGCCAACTCCAAATCTATACTCTTCCTTTTTATAAGCATCAAGAAACTCACTTAGTTTTCTTTCGTTTTTTATTACATAAGTTTTTTTAAGTCCTATAGATAGATATGCCATTATTTTATTTTGAGTGAAATCTAACTCTACACCTAGATTTAATTTTTCTTTAACACTATTTACCTTTTTATCATTTGAAAAGTAATCTAGTATTTGTTTTGATAAATCGTATTCAGTTAGTGGTTTAGGAAATATATCTTTACTGTATTTACAAAAACAAGCAGCGACATGTTTACAGGTATTATATGACCTAAACTGTTCACAGTTACACATATATCTAAATATCTTACCTCTATTTAATATAATATTTACAGTATAATACTCATAACTTCTTTCTGATTGCACAAAAAATCTATAATAACCAAATCCGCCTTTAGTATTATTGTAATCACTTAAGTATACAGTCCTAGAGTAATTCTTACCCTTATTATAAGAGTCAATACCTAATTCATCAATTAACATATCTTCTATATTCATCTAACCACCTACAAGATTATATATTATCAAACATTTGTATATAAGTCAATAGTATATTTTAAATTTTATTTTCTTATATCAATAATCTATATTTGAGGGTGTGTTTTAATACATCACATAAGCTATTTTAGGTTATACGTAACCTATTATGGAATAAATCTAGTAATATTAGATTGGTGAGATAAGTGAATAGATTAAAAGATTTAAGAGAAGATAATGACCTACTTCAAAAAGATGTAGCAAAAGCATTAAATATGTCTCAAACAGGATATTCAAAATATGAAACAGAAACTAACGATATACCGACAAGTATACTTATTAAATTAGCAATATACTATGATACAAGCGTTGATTATATACTTGGTCTTACTAATGATAAAACTATTAATTACAAAAGAAATAAGAACTCAATTTGAGTTCTTTTTATTCACTTACAATTGTTCCATTTTCATCAAAACGAATATTAGCGCCAGCATTTGTTTGAACTGTAGATTGTTGTGTCATAGAATTTGTATTACTTGTGTCAGATGAATATTCCCCAGACACTGGTTGTTGTGAATACCCAGGAAGTCCTGGACCTATTGGTGGGATTGACTGATCCATAGTTGTTAATGTTTCATTTGAAGGCGCATTAACACCATTCATTTGACTTACTAAAGTTTTTAATGTTGTTTTAAATTTTTGTTCTTCTTCATCTATGAGTCCCATATGATAGATTCTCTCTATTTGGTCATGATTAAATAAAGCTGTTTGGTCACTAGACAAGAATCCTTCTGGAAACATACATCCAGCATAATCAAACATTTTACTCTGATCTTCTGTTGCCATAGAACAGAATCCCGTTATCATTACTCTTTTACTTCCACCTTTTAACATTACTACAGTACCTATTGGTAAATATTTTTCTCCAATATTATTCATATTACTCCTCCTTTTTATCTTATAATATTTACTTGTTCGTTAATAACATTAATTCCATCTAATTCTGTTAAAATCTTATTTTCTTTTAATGCTGTGTTTAAAAAATTTATTTTAACTTCATAATTTTCATAAATATACCAATCTGATGGAAAAAATGCATTTTCCTCCATATCTTTATACTTTTCCTTCATAAGTTTAACATATTGTGACTCTAATAATGCACAAATAAATTTTAAATCATTCATCTTTTACCTCCATAATAAATTATTACTGAAATCATCCATCATTTTATACCAATCTTCTCCCCACATTTGACGTAACATTTGCAATTTTTCTGTATTGTTTGATAACTTTAATGATATGAAATTTGCTATTTGCTCGTGGAACCTTCTGTTATTTGATTGATTAGCAGTAAGGGCTTTTTTCTGACCTAAATTATCAACATATTCTTTATAATATTGACTACCATGTCTGTGTCTTAAGCGATATGAATTTACACCATCAACAGATATATTTTTAGTATCAAATCCTCCACCTATACTATCAGTTATATCATGAATTGCATCTTCACCTAAATTTCTAAATGCAACATCAGTATTTTTAAATATTTCATCAGAATATAACTGCTCTGTAACATATTTTATAACATCATCTCTAGATTGATTGTTTAAAATTTGTATTATATTATTTTCATCTACCCCTAATTGCTTCATTCTATCTGCAAGTCCTTGCCAATTATAATCATAACATTCTGTAACTTGTTTTAAAATTTGCTCTGGCCTAGCACTATTATAAAAAGCATTTAAATTTTGATTATAGAGTTCATCCCAAGCAGCATTTGATGTTTTAAAGAAAGCATTAAATCCTGAAGGATTAGCCTGTGCAAATTTTATTGCATTACTAACATTTGTTGTAAACTCTTGAGGTGCTTGACCATTTTTATAGCAATCAAACAAAGAATGACCTAATTCGTGATATAACACTGTATCTGTATAATTGTTATCAAGCCAAATACCTTTCCCACTTGCACAGGATCTGTCAACTTCACCAACACTAATTTTGAAATCAGAATAATTAGATTTTAATCCGATTAACCTATCAGCAAATCGTCTACTATTATCTAAATTATCCGTAGAAATATCCCTTATTTTATTAACTAATTTATCTATTACACTTGCATCACTATTTTGTTTAAATATACTGTCGATGAAAGACATTCTTTGCGATACATCCCCAAGCATTTCTAATTTTTGTATTGTATCTGCATTAGCTAATATATTAGACTGTAAGTTCTTTAATTTATCGGCGGCTTTTAAATTAACAGAAGCCTCATTTTGAAGTTTATTATATTCCTGAATTTGTAAAACTCTTTTTTCACTCAATTTCATTTTTTGTCTATAAAACAAATTTTGCATATCGACATCTTTGCTTGCAGCAAATTTTATTTGATTAAGTTGGGCATCGGTTAATTCATCTAGTGCATTATTAATATATTTATTTTTTGTGTTCTTTACCACATTTTCTATAGCATTAGAATCCCCCGACAAGAAAACATTTTTTGCATTTGTTGTTTTGACATTTCCTCTAAACGAGAATGCCTCACCTGCAAATGATGATAATCCAGCAATCGCTGCCTGAGATTTTACTTGTTCCCAACCACCATTTTCTTCCCAAGCCTCGTTCCAAGATCTACCTTCAAATAACATTGATACAAGTGATTGAAATGGAACCTCTGCAACTCCTGTTAATGTATCTAATCCCACTCTACTTCCAGATTTTATTAAATTGTTTAAAATTGGGCTAGTAACTTTACCAGTAATTTTTGTAAATTGGGCAGCATTTATTTTTCCACCAACATACCATTGAGCACCTTCCCAAAGACCTTTAACCGTTCCAATAGCTAATCCTTTGACTGTACTTGATTCATTTAAACCATTTAAACTTACACGATTACCTGCATTATCTATTATATCATATTGTCCGTTACCTTTTCCAGTAATAGTAAATTTTAATTCAAATAATGAACCATCTTCCATTTGAAGTTGTTGCGTTATAGTTTTGCTCTCTCCCTGCTTCAAATTTTCTATTTGTGAATATGTTTCATAATCTAGCGGTATTTCTATATCGGTTCCACCATAATTTAATGATATACTATTTTTGTTCCATTCTTCTGATGTATATTTTGCCATTCCAGCTGCTGTTGCAGTGGCTGCCATTGTTGTAGCAGAAACTCCTGCTGAAACACTTGCTGCTCCTCCTAGTGCAACTCCTCCTACACCAAATGTTAGAACTGTTACTGCTATAACTCCCGCTACATATCCTACACCCTCTAATATTTTGCAACCTATTCCATCTGATTTGAATGGTGCATAAGCATACTCATCAAGCCATTTTCCTGCTTTAGTTTCATATAAAGCATCAAATGCTTTATTTGTCCATTGATATGATACTACCGCTTTTGTGCCTTTCCATAGTCCCTTTGTTGCACTCCAGTTCCAATTTCCTGTTGCAAGTCCAGAACTTATATCATATATTGCTGTTCCAACAGTGCATACAGCCGAACCTAACAATACAACTAAATCTCCTATTGCTTCTACTAAACTTACAACTCCCTTTACGAAAGCAATTACACCATTAGCAATAGATGCTCCAAGTCTTTTCCAATTTTCACCATCGGTAACCCAATTCCAAGCAGATTTCAATCCATCCCATATAGTACTTCCAACTTTTGAGAAAAATGCACCTGTTGCATCCATTGCTTTTTTTCCCCAATCAACTGCTTTATTGAATTTATCTGCTACCCAATCGTATGCACTTGTTGCCTTTTCTTCTATCCAATTTACTGCAGAATTTACACCGCTTACTGCTTTTGTGCCAATCCATTTAAATCCATCTATTATCGATGTTCCTAAATTTTTAACTCCACTTATAACTGATTTAGTGACTTTTGCTCCTGTGTCTATAATAGTTTTTCCTACTTTATTCCCAACAACTGCTCCAGTTGTTGCACCTACTATTCCACCTCTTGATGCTCCTATTACTGCTCCACCTACTGTACCAACAAAACCTCCAATTTGTGAAGCCATTCTAGATATACTAACAGCCTTATTTTCACGTGTTCTCTCTATGTTTTTTGCTCTTTCTATTTTTTTAGATATCATAGACTCAACATCAACTATTTCTCTTCTTATATTATATATTTGATTCACTATATCGCTTACATAACTTCTATATTTAAACGAACTTGGTAAACTATTTCTCAATGTATTACTAGTACTATATGCATTTTGAAGTATATTTTTTGATTTTACTAAATTTGGTAATACATAAGAATTTACTTTGCTTACATCTAGTACTAGACTACCCATTTTACTCCTCCTAATTAATTATATCTCTGCTAATCTATATTCTCTATTTAACTGTTGTATTTGCCTATTTATTGAATTTATTTTATAATCTAAATCATGTATACAATTATTTATACTAGGTATAACTGTATTGTTTAACCTTTTTATTATTTGATTAATATTATCCTTGTTCTTTGTAATTTTACCATTATCTGCTGTTTTACCATTTACTGCATAATATCTTCTCATATTGTCATATGCACCAGTTAGACTATTATTAGTACTATTAAGACTTGTAACTAAAGATTTTGCTAAATTCAAAGAATTTTTATAACTATTTCTAGTTGCATTATAACTATTCTTTTCTCTTGTAAGTGCATTAATTTTGCTTTTAATTTGTGATCTTGTCATTGCCATGTAAACACCTCAATTCATAAATAAAAGTTAAAACTTTTAACTCTTATTTATAAATGTCTTAATTTCTTAAGACAATTTATATTATTATCCTATTTTACTTGATGCAGTTGATTCTACCTTTTCATAAGCAGGAGCAACTGTATTAGTTAAATAATTTGAACAATCTGTAACTGATTTAATAAAATCAGGAAATTTTGCTTTCATTTTATCAAAAGCAGCATATAATTCACTTGCAGTTTCGCTACTATATGCATTCTTTACTTTTCCAATAATTCCTGTTAAATCACTATTTAATAATAAATCTAGTGTATTAGCAGATTTAGTTAAATCACTTGCAGCTTGTCTACATCCTTGTGATGAGAATGTCATTGCCATAAAATACCTCCTATATTATAAATTTTCTTCAAGATTCTTATAATCTTTACCTATAGCTACTAAAAGTTCTCCAAAGTCATTAATTAATTGTCCAAACTTTTCATAATCCGCTCTAAATGATTCTATATTATCTGTAAATCTTTGTGCTGCAGAACCTGTCCAATTAGTTTTTAAATCACCTACAATACTGTATATTTTGTTTATTTCAGAATTATAAGTGCTGGCATTTTGAATTATTTGATTTCCATAATTAATTGCCTCTTCTGGATTCATACTAATTTGTGCCATAAAATACCTCCCTCTAAACAACCAACGAATTTACTATCCGTATATTGTACAATTTAATATTACACCAATATCAATATAAATCTGTTAATATAACCCATTTTAGGCTTTATAAAGGGGCTGTTCGGAAATTAAGTGATTGATTTCTTGTCAGTCTCTTTTTTCTTTTTTTGTTTT
>CANRBR010000024.1 GCA_947628915.1 uncultured Bacilli bacterium
TTACCCCCCCCCTGTCAATGGGTAGAAGTAAAATTTTACAATTTTTTTGTGTCATTGCACTTTGCACTATTCTTTTAATAAAATAAGAACAACTAAATTCTTATATTTCTATTATTTATTATTACTTATTTTATTGCATAAATACATATTTTTCTTATCTATTATTTAGTATACTACCAGACACTTTTTAAGTCAATAAAAAATTAGGTTACCCTAATTTTTAACTTGTTCTACATCGATATATGTCGTATGTCCGTTTAAATCTACTTCTTCAGTTAAATTAAACTTAACAACTATATCTATAGATAATGTTTCATTTTTAATAAATTCATCAAACTTAGTTACAGCCTCAGTTACTTCATCATCACCGTTGTAATACAAAGTTATTCTATCTGCAATATCAAAATCTTTTGCTTTTCTTAAGTTTTGTACTTTAGATACAAGTTCTCTTGCAATACCTTCCATAACTAAATCATTTGTAAGTTCTGTATTAAGTATTATGAAATTATTTGTATCTGTTGCAACATCGAATCCTTCTTTAGATTCAGTTTTGATATCTACCATATTAGAATCTATATCATATTCTTTATCACCAATTGTCATTTTTATTACTTCACCATTTTTTAATTTAGTTATATCACTTGATGAAAGATGAGTTAATTTATCTTGGAATTCTTTCATAAGAGGTCCAAATACTTTACCTACTTCTTTAAAGTTTGGTTTAACACTAAAGTTCATATAGTTTTCAACATCACTTATAAATTTAACTTCTTTAACATTTAACTCTTCTTTAATAAGGTCTTTTAAATCACTTATTAAAGACTTGTTTTTAGCATCTATTAAAGCTTCACTTAAAGGTTGTCTAACTTTTATTTTAACTTCTTCTCTTATATTTCTGCCAAGACTTATTAAATCTCTTACTAAATCCATTCTAGATTCTATTTTTTCATTTATTAATTTTTCATCATATGTTGGATAATCTGAGAGGTGTACTGACTTCTCTCCTGTTAACTTAGTATAAATCTCTTCACTTGTAAATGGTGCGATTGGAGCGATTAACTTACAAACACCTTTTAATATATCATAAGTAACTTTATATACCGCAAGTTTAGATGTATCATTAACGCTTGCCCAAAATCTTCTTCTATTACGTCTTATATACCAGTTAGATAAGTCCTCTGATACAAAATTTTGTATTTCTCTTGTCGTATATGTAAGGTCATATCTATCCATAGCAAGAGTTACATTTTTAACTAGTTTATTATACTTAGATATCAACCATTTATCTATTTCATCTAAATCTTTATAGTCTATTTCGTATTCTTTTGGGTCTATATTATCGATATTAGCATACATCATAAAGAATGTATAAGTATTTTTTAGAGTACTAAAGAACTTAGAATCTACTTCTTTTATACCATCTTCATCAAACCTAAGAGGTGTCCAAACTGGAGATGCATATAACATATACCACCTAATTGGGTCTGCTCCATATTTATTTAATACTGTAAATGGCTCAACTGCATTACCCTTACTTTTATGCATCTTCTGTCCGTATTTATCAGTTATTAAATCGTTTACAAGTACATTTTTATATGGACTTTTACCAGTTAAGAATGTAGATATTACAAGTAATGAGTAGAACCATCCCCTTGTTTGGTCTATACCTTCACTGATGAAATCAGCTGGGAATTGACTTTCAAATAGTTCTTTATTTTCAAATGGATAGTGGTACTGAGCAAAAGGCATTGAACCTGAATCAAACCAACAGTCCATAACCTCTTTAACTCTTGTCATAGGTTTACCACACTTCTCACATTTGATATGTACATCATCTACATAAGGTCTATGTAATTCTATAGTCTCATCTATATTTTCTATTGCTTTTTCTACTAACTCTTTACGTGAACCTATCATTACTTTATGACCACATTCACACTCAAAGAGTGGTATTGGAGTTCCCCAATATCTATTTCTTGATATTGCCCAGTCGTTTAAGTTTTCAAGCCAGTTACCAAATCTTTTTTCTCCTACATAATCTGGATACCAATTAACTGTTTTATTAGCCTCTATTATTTTATCTTTAAAAGCAGTAACTTTTATATACAAACTTGGCTTAGAATAGTATACAAGTGGAGTTTTACATCTCCAACAATGTGGATAATTGTGTACCATCTTTTGCTTTTTAAATATTTTATCTTGTTCAGCTAAATATTTGATTATCTCTATTTCAAGTTCACTATCTACAACAAGTCTACCTTTCCAAGGACCTTCTTTATAACAACCATTCTCATCAACTGGATTAAGTACTGGTAGGTCGTATTTAAGACCAACCTCGTAGTCGTCCTGTCCAAATGCAGGAGCAATGTGTACTATACCTGTACCATCTTCCATAGTTACATACTCATCACAAGTTACATAGAATGCTTTTTTATTTACTTTAAGTATTGGCATATATTGTTCATATTCTAAGTATTCTAAGTCCTTACCCATATACTCTTCTACTACTTCAAACTCATCGCCTAATACTTTTTTAGATAGTTTTTCTGCAACTATAAAGTTATAACCTTTAGATAAGCACTTTACATATTTTTCATTTGGGTTTACACATGCAGCAACATTAGAGATAAGTGTCCAAGGTGTTGTTGTCCAAATGAGTAAGTATGTATTATCCATACTTTTTACTTTAAATGGTACTGTTACAGTATTAACAGTAATCTCTTTATAACCTTGAGCAACCTCATGACTTGCAAGACCTGTACCACATCTAGGACAGTATGGAAGTATCTTAAGTCCATTATAGATTAATCCCTCATCAAAGAATTTTTTAAGTATCCACCACTCTGTTTCGATATAGTTATTATCATAAGTTATATATGGATTCTTTAAGTCTATAAACTGCCCCATTTTATTTGTAAAGTCTTTGAATGCTGCTTCATTCTTCCATACACTTTCTTTACACTTTTTATTGAATTCTTTTATACCGTACTTCTCTATATCGCCTTTACCACTAAATCCAAGTTCTTTTTCTACTTGTACTTCAACAGGAAGTCCGTGTGTATCCCATCCTACTTTTCTAAGTACTTTATATCCTTTCATGGTTTTATATTTACAGAAAGTATCTTTAAGTAGTTTAGCAAGCATATGGTGTATTCCAGGCATTCCATTTGCAGTTGCAGGACCGTCATAGAATACAAAGTTTTCACTATTCTTTCTATTTTCTATTGTCTCTTCAAGTAAATCCTCACTTAAAAACTTCTCTGTTAGTGAACTTTCAACTTCACTATTTTTTCTTTTATCTAATTCTTTAAATTTCATAAATTCCCTCCTTAAATATTATGTGATTAAATTTTAATTAAGAGTTTGACAAACAAAAAAACTCAATCCCTAAGGACGAGTTTTACCCGCGGTACCACCTTAATTTATTAATAATACACTCAAATACTATAACGCGTTACCGGAAATATCTTCATACTCGCATCAAGAGTGATCTATATATAACTTAGTATCTGTTTCCATCAACCACAGACTTTCTATAAACATCTATTATATACCGTCTCTATCATTTGTTTTAAAAATCTACTTTTTCTATATCATCTACAAGTTCTAGTTGAGATTCTATTAATCCTCTTAATTTACGTTTGAATATGTTTATGTTTCTTTTTAGCATATCTGCTTCCATTTCTGTTTTTTCTGCTTTTAATAGTGATTCGTTTACAATGCGACTAGCATTTCTTTTAGCATCCTCTAAAATCATTTCAGACTCTCTATGAGCACTTGATTTTATTTGGTCAGAAGTTCTTTGAGCCATTACTAAAGCTCTATTAAGAGTACCTTCCATGCGTTCATACTGAGCAAGTTTTTCTTCCTTAGTGCGCATATTAGCAACAGCCTTCTCTAATTCTTCTATTTTTTTATCCTTTAAGATAATCTCTTGATTTTTTAACTTATTATCCTCAATCATTCTTTCGACTTGTTTGATGATTTGGTCTAAAAATCTATCGACTTCTTCTGGACTATAATTTTTAAACGTTCTACTATTATTTTCCATAAGCATCTCAACCTCAAACGTTGTGCCTTATATGATAGCACAAATATTATTCTTTTTCAAGTGTTTACCACTCGTAATTTATATTTTCTTCTTCGTCTTTATCTTTATCTTTTTCTGTATCATCAGTTATTTTACCTTGTACATTTATATTATTTGGTGTGCATAAAAATATACCACTACCTATTTTTTGAATGTTTCCTTTAATTGCATATATACAACCACTCAAAAAATCCATGATACGTTTTGCTTGGTCACTCGTTACTCTTTTAAGATTTACAACAACAGTATTTCTTTTCTTTAAATGATCTGCTATTTGTTGCGCCTCAGAATAAGCACGTGGTTCAAGTAAAATCATTTTAGCTCCACCTTCTTCAGTAACAGCATCTTCTGCTTTTATATCGTAATACTCGTTACCTCCAGTTTGCGCTTCTTCCTTATCGTTAAATAAACCTTTTATAAATCCCATGGTTATTCCTCCAATTCTAACGTCTACTATAATCATTTTAGCACATAATTATTAAAAATGAAATATATTTTGAATATTTTTTTTGACAAAGTATTCACTTAGTTCATTTTATTTGTTATATATCTGAAAGACTCTATATTACCTTTCCTAAACTCTCCTTTTTCTATTAAGGATTCTATTTCTTCTGTACTCATCCATTTAACATACTCTACTTCTTCTTTTTGGAGTTTAAGTTTATCTATATCAATATCTTTCATAGTGTAATAAGCATCATGGAATAAATTTTTGTGCTTAATAGTATGTACGAGTTTTAAATCATTAATATCTATATCTATTCCAAGTTCTTCTTTTATCTCTCCTACAATGGTTTCATCATTAGTACTTCCACTTTTAACAAACCCTCCTGTAGTTGCAAATACGCTTCCCTTTTCTTTAGATGTCTTTTGTATTAAAAATTCTCCTTTACTATTTTCGATAAATACTATAACGATATTTATATATCTGTCTAAAGGTATATCCATATCTTTACTTCTTAAAATTTTCTCACCAGTTAAACATCTATTTTCATCGTATAAATCTAAATACTCCATATTAACGCCTTTCTTTTAATGCTTTTTCTACTATAATATATTTAATTTTATCCTTCTCTCTTTTACTTGTTTTTAAGTATTCAAAATATTTTTCTAAACTCTCTAAATAATAATCTCCAACTTTTTCAATTTTCCAATCTTCTTTGATATCTAATACACATTCTACCTTGTCATTTACTATATACCAACCATTTTCTTTTTGTTTTAAATCATACTTACTTTTTAACTCATCTAAACCTTTTTTAGTAACAGCAATATCTAAGTCTCCTGCATCTTCAAATAAATCTCTAAGTACTAAAGCACCTGAAGAGAGTATCCAAAACTCCTCTTTATCTATATCTAAAGATTTAATTAATTTTAAGAGTTCAATTTTATTCATTCTTCCAATAATATTCCTCCTTTGTTAAACCATATAATACTAAATCTTCTATTCCCCCATAATAATAAAACATTGCTTGTTTTCTAGTACCTTCATACTTTAATCCAATTTTTTCCATAACTCTCCAAGTTCCAACATTATCTTTAGCGCCACATGACTCTATTCTATTTAATTTTAATTCGTTAAATGCAAAATCCAATATACATTTTGATGCTTCAGTAGTATAACCATTTCCCCACTCATCTTTTCTTATCCAATAATCTATACCAGCAGTTTTTGCTTTTTCATCGTGTATATTTAAATAAATTGTTCCTAGTATTTTATTATCTTCTTTTTTTACAATAGTCCACCTGTAATAAGATTTATCGTTATACTTAGATTCATCAAAATACTCTCTATTTTTTTCTAAGTTATTACCTACCTTAGTAGGCCCTAAATACCTTCTTAAATCAGGGTCTAATTGTATATAGAAAAATTCATCTATATCACTTTTAATAGTTTTTCTAAGTAATAATCTTTCGGTTTCTAACTCTTTACTACCTAAATGATTTATTTTTTCGTATTCTTTCCCTTCCATATTTATTGTCTTATTTTCTACTATATAATAATCTCCAACAAATTCTGTGTTATTATTAGTGATAACAATAAAACTATCATTAGGAAGAGCAATTAACTTTGATTTTTCACTTACTCTAAATAGTTCTTTTAAGTAATCCATGCTTGTAAAATCTAAATGTGGATAAATTGCTATATCTGTTAAACCTATACCATCGTATTCTATTAGACCTGGAAACTTATCAAGATCTTCATAACAAACTCTTTTAGCCATATTCATACTTCCAGCACTAGTTCCAATTATTATGCCATCTTTATTTTTAATTAAGTCTTTTAATCCATACTCTTCAATACTCTTCATCTCTAAATATGGATCTCCTCCCATTAAAAATATTATATGTGCATCATTTATAAATTTTTTAGCATCACTTTTATTTACTCTTTTGTCTATAAGATTAGATTTATTAAATGTTATATTGATATTTTCAAAAAACTCTAATAGTTTAGTATAATAAAAATCATTTTTATCATTATCGAATGTGGATGCGACAAAGCAAATATTCATATTGTCTTTAATATCTTTAGTTAAATATTCTCTTTGTTTTTCATTAAAACCATTTATTTTATTTACACCACTAAACATATAAATTTTTTTCATAACTCACCTACTTTTAATATTTAAGTCTTGTAATTTCGTTAGCCACTAGTTGATATTCATCAAATCTTTTCTCTACTCTACCTCTAACTTTAATTATATCTCCTACTTTTAAATCCTTACTATTTTCATATAGTTTAGGAAACATTACAACAACTGTTTGAGATATTTCATCACTACCTGTTAAAAAACACATTTTCTCACCCTTAGAAGTATCTATTCTCTTTAACTTGTCAATAGATAAAATAACAGATATACGCTTATCGAAATATAGTTCAATCTCTTTTAAATCTACTATTCCTTTATACTTGTTTTTTAATTGTGTTATAGGGTTGACAGTCAAATATAAACCGAATATCTCTAATTCTTTTTCCATTAAATACTTACTGTCAAACTCATCAGTTTCAATTATTTCTGGTTCTAAAGCGAATGTTCTATCTAAATCTTTAATCAATTCTCCATAATTTATAATTAAATCTAAATTATTTATAAGTGTCTTTTTTGTATATCCAAATATATCAAATGCTCCTGAATATATCAATGATTCCAAAGTTGTTGATTTTACACTTTTTCCATAACACCTTCTAATAAAATCATATATATCTGTATATTCTCCATTTTCTCTTTCTTTTATTATAAGTTCACTTGTAGATATTCCTATATTTTTTATACTAGAAAGTGGATATCTTATTCCAGATTCTTCTATTATATACTTTGACCCACTTAAATTTATATTTGGCATTAATATATTAATTCCTTTACTTTTAGCCTCATAGATATATTGTTTTGTTTTTTCACTGTTATTTACTTCCATAGAAAGCAAGTATGCAATAAAATTTTTAGGATAATATGCTTTTAAATAAGCCATTTTATAAGCTATTATAGAATAACCTACAGAGTGAGATTTATTAAATCCATATTCTGCAAATTTAAGCATACTACTATATACTTTATCTATTACATCTGAGGTATAACCTTTATTTAGAGCCCTTGTTTTAAACTTTTCTTCCTCTTTTAACAATATATCTTTTTTCTTTTTACTCATAGCCTTTCTAAGTATATCTGCTTCACCCAATGAATAATCTGCCATCAGACGAGCAATCTGCATTATCTGTTCTTGATATATCATAATGCCATAAGTATTTTTGAGTATAGGCTCTAATGATGGGTCTAAATAATCTATTTTTTCAATTCCATGTTTTCTATTTACATAACTAGGTATATTTTGCATTGGTCCAGGTCTAAATAATGCGATTGCAGCAAATAAATCTTCCATACTACTAACTTTAAGTTGCTTTAAAAAGTTTATCATACCATCGGATTCAAATTGAAATATTCCAATAGTATCTGCTTTGTTAAAAACTTCAAGTGTCTTTGAATCGTTTAAAGGAATCTCATCGAATTTTATATCGGTCTTATAAGTTTTATTTATACTGTCAATCATATCGTGAATAGTAGTTAAGTTCTTAATAGCAAGAAAATCCATTTTTAATAGCCCTATTTCTTCTAGGTATGTATGGTCATAACCACTTACATAAAATTCATGGCTGTGGTCCAAAGGAATTACCTCATCTAAATCTACCCTAGACATTAAAATTCCAGAGGCATGTATAGATGTATGTCTTTTTAAACCTTCTAATTTTAAAGACACTTTATAACACTCTTTTAATTCGTCGTGGCGATTGAGTAATTCTTTTATTTTTTCACTTGTATTATAATTTTCAATTAATGTTTTTTTAGAATCTATTAGTTTACTTATATTGTCTATCAAGTGTAAATCTACATTCATAGCCTTACCGACATCTCTTATGGCCTGTTTAGCGCCTAAAGTACCAAATGTTATAATAGGCATTACTCTTTTTTTACCATATTTATTTATACAATAGTTTATTACATCTTCTCTTTTTTCGTGTTCAAAATCTATATCTATATCTGGCATACTTACGCGTTCAGGATTTAAAAATCTTTCAAATAATAAATTGTATTTGATAGGGTCTACATCTGTTATCATAAGACAGTATGCGACAAGTGACCCTACTGCGCTTCCTCTACCACTTCCAACAATTATATTGTTTTCTTTAGCATAATTTACATAATCAGCAGTTATTAAAAAATAATCACAAAAATCCATTTTATTAATTACATCTAATTCGTATTTAAGTCTAGTTTTATATATTTCTTTTACAGTATTACCGAAGTGTTTTCTCAATCCTTCAATACATTTCTTTTTTAAATATGTAAAACTATCTAAATTATCTTCATTGACAAATTTAGGCATTAACTTTTGATTAAAAGGTATTTCTACATTACATAAATCAGTTATAGCATGGTTATTATCTATAGATACTTCTTGTTCCTTATTAAATTCTTCTTCTGTTAGTATATAGTTATTTAATATTCTTTTTTCAACTAAATCAACTGTCACACCATTTCTAATAGCATCCATATATTTTATATACTTACTATCATTTTTAGTTAAGTACAATGTTTCATTAAAGTATACTTTATTAGTAATTTTTATACTATTAAATTCTTCTCTATTTTTATAGCCTATATATATATCTTTATAAAGACTTATTAAATCTTTATATATAGATAAACTTTCAAAAGGAATTATGCACACTAAATCACTAGAGTATTTTTCTAAATCTACTAAATCCAACTTTCTTTCACTAAAAAGTGTGCATAACTTTATCAAATTTTTATATCCGTCATAATTTTTAGCATAAAACACAATTTTTTTATCGTTATATAGTACTTCAAGTCCTATTATAGGCTTTATATCATTACTTATGCACATTTTATAAAAGTCCATTACTCCATACATATTACAATCTGTAATAGCAAGTGATTTTATATTATTATCTTTAGCAAACTTTATCAAGTCACTTATCTTTATAATAGAATTTTGTAAACTATTGTCAGTTTTTATATAAAGTGGTGTATACATAATATCACTCCTACATATATTTTACTATAAATAATTTTTATTTTAAATAAATATTTGACTTATTTTTAAAAATATGATAAGATTTATGGGCATAGGGAAAAACATTGATTGAACGGAGGAATAGTATGGCAATAAAAGCAACTAATAAAAAACCACTTTCTGGAAATAGAAGGTCACACTCTTGTAGAGCAACTAAACATTCTCAAAAAGTTAATTTACAGTTAGTTACTTTAGAAGATGGAACTAAAGTTAGAGTAAGTGCGAGAGAAAAAAGAACATTAAATAAAGGAAATAAATAGAATACTAAACAGTATTCTTTTATATTACCTTTTTATGTTCTTCTGGAAAATCATCATATAAATAATCATCTTGAAAATTTTTTTGAGCACTATACTTTCTTATTTCATCTTCTATTATCTGTCTTCTAATATCTAGTCTATTAACATCGGATGTATTTTGACTTTGAAGTGAATTGTTCATCTGATTTGTCAAAAACAAAGGAAGTAGTGATTTGAAATCAATAAACTTAGATTCTTTATAAAAGTTATTGAATTCTTCTAATTTATCAACTATACTTTTTATTATACCTAAAGTATCTCCTATTATAACATTCCCAGTTTTTATATATTCCTCTTCTAATTCCTTTTTCTTTTCAATATAAAAAGGCTTTAATTCTAAATTACAATAAACAACATTTAACAGATTATCTTTTATTAATTCAATCCATTTCTTTTCATTTTCTGTTATTTCATTATAAAAATTATCTTTTAAAGCCATATTTTATTCTCCTTTTTATTTTTATCGCACTTTTGTAGCAAATTCGGAAGCTTCTTCATAACTCTTAGGTATATATCCAAGTGACCTTACAAATGATTTAGCTTTAATAGTCCCGTTAAGTATTGCATGAGAACGAACCAATCCGTTCTTTACTTTAAGTGCTTTATTATTTCGTCTAGTAAGTAAACTAGATTGTTTTTTATTTAAATTTTTCATTTTAAAGTTACTTACTTTTTGTTCACTTTTTTGTTCAGATAGTTCTTTGTTAATATCAACTAATTCTTCGTTAAGTTTTGTCAATTTTTGCTTACTATCATATTTTTCAATTTTTCCTTCTATATTACTTAACTTAGATTTAAAATCTTCAAGTTGCATTTTTGTAGAAACTATACCCAACTTATCAATAACTTTTTTCTTACTTTTAGAAGAAAGTTTGTGTTCTAATTGCTTTTGCAATAATTCTATTTGCTTTTCACATTTTAATTTGTTTATAGCTAATTTATAATTGTTATGCGGTTCGCTGAGCAAAACATCTATTTCTCTACTTATATTTTGTTCATATTCATCCATAATTCTAGATTCAGGTGTTTTTACCTTGGTAATTTTTTTATGTTTAGATTTTTTATCAAGTTTTAGTTTTTTATGTTTTCTCAAATAGTTTCTTAACATAATTGCTGCTGGAATTCCTACAACTCCTCCGAGTGCGAAACCAATTGCACCAGTAGCAATTTTCTGCCCTGTAGCCAATTTACCAGGATTAGACTTAGTACTTTTTTCATCAAAAGGTGTTATAAATTCACTAATGTCATCATTTGGTAATTCAGGTTTAGATTCTTCTTCTTTTTCTTCCTCTTTAGAATCATCACTAGAATTTTCAGTTTTTGAACTGTTGTCATTTTCTGGATTTTCTTCCTTAGATGGTTCTTTATCTGCCTCATTTTCACCAGTTTTTGGTAATTCAGGGTTTTTTGTATTGTCATCTTTTGGATTTTCTTCCTTAGATGGTTCTTTATCTGCTTCATTTTCATCAGTTTTTGAACTGTTGTCATCATTAGTTGGAGTAGTAGAAATCCCTGAGTTAGAATAAATATCTTTTTCATCTAAATATTTATCGTATTCTCTTCTTTTATCTGGGTCGTGTAATACATTATATGCTTCATCTATTTTATTCCACATACTGAAAGGAACTCTATCATCTGAATTACCGAATTTAAGTCTATACTTAGCTTTTTCTATACTTTCAAAACTTGCTGTCTTTTCAACACCTAAAATATCATAATAAGTTTGATTATCGTAATAGTTCATAAAAGCACCTCTTTTTTCTAAAAATAGTATACCATATTTTTAAAATATTTCAAATATTATAATTCAATTAATAAGTTTTTACTGTTCTTTTTACATCGCTATTTAACGCATTTGTTTTACTTTCGGGTATAACTATAGTATCTACATCACCATCAGATATATATCTTGTTTTTTCAAGTAGATTAAAATTCATTTCTATATCGAATTCTTCTCCGTTATTGTCGTAAGCCCTAATTCTCTTTAAAAACTTAGGATTAAAATCTTTAGAAAACGGAGAACTTTCTGATTTCCAACCTACTCTTAAAGCAGATTTAGTTATATAAGTTTTACCGTTATAATTAGTATTAAAAATATAAGGCATATTTGCGTGATCCAACGAATATGGGGAACCATAAGGTAGGGCAATTATATTTACATATTTATTTGGTATTATATCATCTAATATCTCATATATACTGCCTACTTCTTCTTGTGATTTTTTAGAATCTACCTCACTAAAGTTTACATGACTATATGTGTGATTGCCTACATCATATCCGTTATCAACAAGCCACTTAATTATTTTTTCGTTGTATTCTTTTTGTTCAAATAACCCACCATTTACAAAAAATGTTGCAGTTACATTATAATCAGGATATTTTTTCTTGAAACTCTCAAGTATTCCAACTGCAGAATTAGGATCGATTATTATATTTCCTTTTTTATCTAACCCAGTTACTTTTATCGCATTTGAAAGACCATCATCGAATGTTAAAATAATTGGACTCTTACCTAATTCTACATCTATATTCCCATCTACATAATCAGTTAATCTAATCATTCTATATCCTTCTTTATAATAGAACTCTAAATCATTAATGAATGCTTCTGTTGTTCTTTGATATCCATCTTTATCTACATTGCCACCCGTATATTCAGTCTCACTATTTTTCTTATTGTGTATACCGTGGTACATCATTATTGGAACTTCACCTAACTCATCGACACTATTGTTTTTATAATCTTCAACTGTTAATTCTTTCTTTTCTTCTTTAGGTTCTTCTTTTACTTCATCTTTTTTACTACCACATCCAACTAAAATTAATACTAAAATTAATACTAATACTTTTTTCATATCCTCACCACTATTATACTTCCCAATTTATTATTTTTTATTATCCTCTTTATATGGTATACCTAAGTGTTTATAAGCCTTTTCTGTTACCATTCTACCTCTTGTAGTTCTTTTTAAAAGTCCAGTCTGTAGTAGGTATGGCTCATATACATCTTCTATTGTAGTCTGTTCTTCTCCAATAGATGATGCGATTGCCTCTATTCCAACAGGACCACCATTAAATTTTTCTATTATTGATTTAAGTAAATGATAATCGGTCTCATCTAGTCCAAGTTCATCTACTTTTAATTTATCTAAAGCAAGTTTAGTAATACTTAAATCTATACTACCATTTCCCATTACCATAGCAAAGTCTCTAACTCTTTTAAATAGTCTATTACAAATACGAGGTGTCCCTCTACTACGACGAGCAAGCTCTCCTGCTGCATCATCATCTATCTCACATCCCAAAACTCTACTAGTTCTAAGAGCAATCTTTTTAAGTTCATCTTCAGTATAATAATTGAGTTTATTTATTATACCAAATCTATCTCTTAAAGGACTAGTCAAGTCTCCTGCACGAGTAGTTGCCCCAACTAAAGTAAATGGAGGTAAATCTATTTTTATATTCCTACTAGAGTTTTCAGTACCTATAACTATATCTAGAGTAAAATCTTCCATAGCAGAATATAAAATCTCTTCTACAAATCTAGGAATTCTGTGTATCTCATCTATAAATAGTACATCACCAGGTTCTAGATTAGAAAGGATTGCAGCTAAATCCCCACTCTTTTCAATAGATGGACCACTTGCAGTTTTAATATTACTACCTAGTTCATTAGCTATTATGAATG
>CANRBR010000025.1 GCA_947628915.1 uncultured Bacilli bacterium
ATTTCCTTTCCCAAAACAAAAAAAGAAAAAAGAGACTGACAAGAAATCAATCACTTAATTTCCGAACAGCCCCTTTTTTCTTGAATTAATATTTTATAGGCTAAGTTGTTTATTTATTTTGAATTTGCAAAAAATGCCACAAAGACGTAATTTTGCAAATCAATCATCAAAATTTTACAAACGAGATTTTTTGTGATATCATTATGTTGGTGATGAAAATGATAATCAGAAAAGAATATTTAAATAAAATGATTGCTGCAAAAGATACTGAGTTTATAAAAGTAATAACTGGTGTTAGAAGAAGTGGGAAATCGACTTTACTTATGATGTTTAAAGAATATTTATTAAACAGTGGTATAAAAGAAGAAAGAATAGTTTATATGAATTTTGAATCTGCTAAGTATGATGATATAAAAAACTATAAAGATTTATATTCATATGTTAAAGATAAAGTAAAGAATAAAAAAATATACTTGTTATTAGATGAAGTACAAAATGTGGATATGTGGGAAAAAGCGATAAATTCGTTTAAAGTAGATTTTGATATAGATATTTATATTACAGGTTCAAATGCATATTTACTATCCTCTGAATTATCGACTTTACTTTCTGGAAGATATATAGAAATAAAAGTGTATCCATTATCTTTTAAAGAATATTTAGAATTTAATAATTATGATAAAGAAAATATAGAAAGTAAGTTTAATGAATACTTAAAATATGGAGGACTTCCAGCAATAACACTTATAAAAGATAATAATGATTTAGTATTATCATATTTGACAGATATATATAATTCTATAGTAAAAAAAGATATAATAGATAGAAACATCATAAAGGATATCGCACTACTTGAAAATATAATAAAGTATTTATCTAATAATATTGGTAGTAGTGTTTCTTCTACTAAAATAAGTGATTATTTAAATAGTAATAAAATCATCGAAAAGTCTAACCATCAAACTATAGGTAACTATTTAAATATGCTAGAAAAATCATTTATAATGTATAAAGCAGATAGAACTGATATTAAGAGTAAATCATTGCTAAAAACACTTGGTAAATATTATATATCAGATACAGGAATAAGAAATATTATATTAGGTTTTAGAAATATTGATGAAGGACATTTACTTGAAAATGTTGTATATTTAGAACTTTTAAGAAGAGGATATAGAGTTAATATTGGAAAATCAAATGAATATGAGGTAGATTTTGTAGCAGAAAATCCTAATGACATAAAGTACTATCAGGTAACAAAGTCTATATCCAGTGATGAAGTAAGAAATAGAGAACTTAGAAGTTTGGAAAGTATAGATGATAATTATGAGAAGATAATATTAACTATGGATAGAACAATAAATAATGATTTTAATGGTATAAAAGTTAAAAATATAATAGATTGGTTATTGGATGAATAAGGCAATAAATTTTATGAAATATATAGGTATTATAAGAATGCGACACCAGTGGTGTCGCAATTATCATAGAATAATAATTATAGAAAATTTGGCCACGAATTTTATAATTAACGAGTTAATTTTATAAATTAAAAAAATGGCAAAAAAATAAGATAAGGTAACTTGAAAATGTTACCTTGTTTTGCTTTTAAATAAGTGATAAAATAGTATTACTATATGTTATTTAACATATATAATTTGCATTAGTTAACCTAAAGAAAGCATAATTTTATTTATCAGCGGTAAAGGACAAATTTGATTAATTTTAACTGTGTTAGTTTTCGTGTAAAGGAGTGTTTATATTGAAGGAAAGAAAATTCTATCAAAAGGTATTGCAATTTAATGATAAATTGTCAAAAACGTCATTATTGTTACCTGATAACTATAGAATGTTAAATCCGTTTATTGGCGAGGGAAAAAACTTAGTTAATGAAATTTCAACTATTTTTTATAAAAAATTTTATAATGATACAAACAAAAGACAATTAATATTGGGCAGTTCTCCTGCTCGTAGAGGAACAGCTGTTACTGGCATTCCATTTGAGGATGCTGAACACCTAAAAACAAAAACTGGAATTTCAATTCAAAATTTTTATGTTAATAAATCGTCTTCTAACTTCTTATATGATGTAATAGAAGAATATGGTGGATGTGAAAAATTTTATTCTAAATTTTATATGGGTTTTGTCTGTCCACTTGGAATAGTCAGAACTAACTATAATGGCAATGAAGTTAATTGCAATTATTATGATAACAAAAAATTAGAGGATGCGTTGTACCAGTTAATTATCTGTTCGTTGAAAGAACAAATTAGTTTTGGAATCGACACGTCTGTATGCTATTGTATAGGCAGTGGTGAAAATTATAAATTTTTAAAAAGAATAAATAAAGAGTATAATTTTTTTAAAAAAATTATACCATTGGAACATCCAAGATTTATTATGCAATATAATTCAAGACAAAAAGACCAATTTTTAAAAAAATACTTAACGGCTTTAAGTTTTAATAGCAAAGATTAATAGACATAAAAAGATGGAGAAAATTTTAATAAATTTAGTGTTACTAAATGTTACGAATTAAATTTGTGGCCGAGATGTGTGGCCAACCAAAAAAACGCCAAAATTTTTAAAAAAATACAAAATAGGCCACGAATTTTGGTAAAAAAGTTACGAATTTTGTGGCTGATAATGGTCGTAGTAAAGGAGGCATTATGTTTAAAATTCATTCAAATTATAGTCCAGCAGGAGACCAACCTGAAGCAATAGAAAAACTAGTTGATGGAATTAACAGGGGTGAGAAAAGCCAGGTTTTGCTTGGGGTTACGGGCAGTGGTAAAACTTTTACAATGGCAAATGTAATTGCTAGAGTAAACAAACCTACACTAATTTTAGCTCATAACAAGACTTTAGCAGGGCAGTTATATGCTGAATTCCGTGAACTATTCCCCGAAAATCACGTGGAATATTTCATATCATAGTATGCGAGGTTCCACGAAGTCTTTATTTTCAATACCTTTTAGTGTTGTTTAGTCCAAAAAAAAGGACTAAATATAACAAAAAAACACTAGAACTATGATTAAAATTTGTGACTTTTATTCGTGTAAATTCGTGTAATAAAGTATATATATTATTGATATTTGTAAGTTAATACTATTATTAATTTTTTTTAATATATAGTTATATAAAAATTTTAATAAATTTTATGAAAAACTATTTACACTTGAAAGTATAAATGATAAAATATACTTGCAAGTGTAATGAGGTGATATTGTGAATCTAGAAACGTTAAAAAGATTTTTAAAGAACAGTAATGGTTATGTTACTACTAAAGAAATAGAGCATTTAGGCATTTCAAAAACTAAAATACCACAATTAATAAAAGCTAAGGTTTTAAGGAAAGTATCATATGGAATATATATAGATAATGATTTGGTCGAAGATGAATACTTTTTATTACAAAAAAGATTTATAAATACAATTTTTTCTTATAATACTGCTTTTCATCTTTTAAATTTAAGTGAAAGACCTCCTTATGAATTAGATGTTACAAGAATAAGTGGTAGTAGTAATATTAAAAATATTAATTGTCATTATGTAAAAAAAAGTAAAATAAATATAGGCGTTATAGAAATAATGAGCCCATATGGAAATCCTATAAAAATATATAATGCAGAAAGATGCATATGCGATATGTTAAAAAATCCTAATGAATATGATATTGAACTATACAATAAGATATTAAACAATTATTTTAAAAGTGATGAGAAAGATTTAATCAAACTTGATGAATATGCAAAAATTTTTAATGTATATGAAAAACTTACTACAATAATAGAGGTGTTAATGAAATGATAACTTATAAAGATGTAAAAGAAAAATCAAAAGATATAGAAAGTAAGTATAACATAAATCATTATGAAGTATTGCAAAAATTTATGTTTGAAAGAATTCTAGAGAGAATATCTGTATCAAAATATAAAGATAATTTTATTTTAAAAGGTGGATTATTATTATCAGCAATTTTTGGAATTGATAATAGGACAACAAAAGATATGGATGCATCTATTAAAGGTTTAAACATTTCAAAAGAACATATGGTAAAAGTGTTAAATGAAATACTCGGGGTAGATTTAAATGATGGTGTAAAATTTAATGTTGTAGATGTAACTGATATAAGAGAAGATGATGAGTATGGTGGAAATAAATACAAAATTATTGCGTACCTACAAAACCTTAAAGTTAATTTAGATATTGATATTTCAACAGGTGATGAAATAACTCCGAAAGAAATAAAGTATAAATATCCTTTAACATTTGAAAATAGAAGTATTTTAATCAGTTCATATAATTTAGAAACAATATTAGCAGAAAAACTTGAAACAATTTTAAGAAGAGGACGTTATAATACAAGAATGAAAGATTACTATGATATTTATTTGTTTTTAACTAAATTAAAAGAAGAAATTAATGTTGAAATAGTAAAAGGAGCTATTAAAAATACTTTCACTAAAAGAAATTCTATAGATGTTTTAAATGATTATCCTCAAATATTAGATGATATTTCAAGTTATGAAAGGATAAAAATTTATTGGGAAAAATATACAAAAAAGAATAAATATGCGCAAGGTATTATTTTTGAAAGAATATTAGAGGTAATTAGAAAATTTCTAAATGAAATTGAAATAGTTACTATATCAGTATAATATTTTGTTTGATATATATTACTTTTATTTATAATAATATACGATGTATTAAAAATATATAATCAAAAAAAGTAGGAGATGATATAATGGCTAGAAGAAAATCAAATAAAAATGGAAACAATATTTTAATCTTTTGCTCTGTTTTTTCAATAATATATGTTATATACTGCATTGACACAAAGCAAGATTTAAAAACAACAATTATTGCAATTTTTATTTCTTTATTTTTAATCGTGATATATTTATATTCATTAGGATTGTATTTGCCTATAAGACAGTTACAATTAAAAAGAAAATATAAAAGTTATAATACAAATAAAAAAGTATCTAAAGGTATAGAAAAAAATTATGAAGTTAATTTAAGCAAAAATATAGAAGTTGGAAAAACATTAAATGTTTCAAGAAAAGATGATTCAAATGTAAAATTAGTTTCTACTACAAAAATACAGTATAAGCTCCCACCATTAACGCTAATTAATAAAGAAGAAAATAAAAAATTTATATCTGCATTAAAAAAACTAGATTCTAAAAATTATGAATTTATATTGGGAACATATAGTAATGGAAAAGTGAAAATACAAAATATTGACACTATGCCTAATTTATTAATAGGTGGAACAATAATGACCGGTAAAACAACATTTATAAGAACAATGCTAGCAACCCTATTATTAAATAAAAGCCCAAATGAATTAAAATTGTTGATTTTAGACTCTAAGAGTATAGAATATTCAGATTTTAATGGATTGCCACATTTATTGGCACCTATAATAACAAATTCTAGGTATGCCTATATTGCTTTAAAACACATATCAACTGAGATTGAAAGGCGATATGATATACTTGAAGAAAGTAAAACAAAAAATATAGATGAGTATAATTTAACATCAGAAGAAAAGATATCGAAAATCTTAATAATTATTGATGAATATATGTCATTTAATATGAATTCCGAATTAAATTCGATTTTAGAATCCATTTCACAAGATGCATGGAGAGTAGGAATTAATATAGTTTTAGTTGTTAATCACCCATCATCAAGTGTGATTTCTTCATTAGCAAAGTCAAATTTTTTGACAAGAATATCATTTAGAACAACTAGCATGCAAGATTCAAGACTAATTTTGGGGCAAAATGGTGCTGAAAAAATAATAGGTCAAGGGAATTTCTTGTTTTTACCGCGTGATACAAATAATTTAACAAACGTAAAAGAATTTTATTTATCTGATGATGTAATAAAAAAAATAGTTGATTACTATTGTAGTCAGCATAGATTTCAATATGATGAGACTATTTTAATGGATGATGAAGAAAAATGGGATACTACAATGGTTGAAAAAGAAGATGACTATGAAGAGCCTTTATATAATGAAATAGTTGAATTTGTAATAGAACAAGGAGAAGTTAGTACATCACTTCTTCAAAGAAGATTTAGACTTGGATATAATAGAGCTGCAAGATGTATAGATTTACTAGAAGAACGTGGTATAATAGGTCCACAAAATGACTTAAAACCTCGTGAGGTTTTAGTAAAATTTAAGAATGATTAAAAAATGAAAAATTAGGTTTGTGACTTTCGTTCGTAAAAATTCGTGTAAGGCTATTTTTGAGTACATTTTTGATTAAAAATTACACGAATATTTGAATTAATTACACGAATTTTACACGAATAATTTTAAAAAAATTACAGAAATGAGTGATAAAAATGTTTAAAATTCATTCAAATTATAGTCCAGCAGGAGACCAACCTGAAGCAATAGAAAAACTAGTTGATGGAATTAACAGGGGTGAGAAAAGCCAGGTTTTGCTTGGGGTTACGGGCAGTGGTAAAACTTTTACAATGGCAAATGTAATTGCTAGAGTAAACAAACCTACACTAATTTTAGCTCATAACAAGACTTTAGCAGGGCAGTTATATGCTGAATTCCGTGAACTATTCCCCGAAAATCACGTGGAATATTTCATATCATATTATGATTATTACCAACCTGAAGCATATGTTGCTAAGACTGATACATATATAGAAAAAGATGCTGCTATAAACGATGAGATAGATGAACTTCGTCATGCAGCTACAGCTGCACTACTTAATAGTGATGATGTAATAGTAGTTGCTTCAGTATCTTGTATATATGGTATAGGAGAAATAGAAGAATACGAAAAGAAAATGCTTAATCTAGAAGTCGGACAAAACATAAATAGAGAAGATATAATAGAAAAATTAATAGATATGTTATATGAGAGAAACGACATAGACTTTAAAAGAGGAACATTTAGAGCAAAAGGAGACATAATAGATGTAATTCCTGTTGGAGAACACTCTAAAGGAATTAGAATAGAACTATTTGGAGATGAAATAGATTCGCTAAAAGAGTTTGATCCGCTTACAGGAAACATAACTGCAAATAAAAAAACAATCGCTTTATTTCCAGCAAGTCACTTTGTAACTAGTCCTGAAAAACTTAAAATTGCAATAGAAAACATAAGAAAAGAGTTGGATGAAAGACTAGAATATTTTAAAAATAATAACAAATTACTTGAGTATCAAAGACTTAGTGAAAGAACTAATTACGATTTAGAGATGTTAGAAGAAACAGGCTTTTGTAGAGGAGTAGAAAACTATTCTAGGCCTCTTGCTTTAAAAGAACCAGGTGCGACTCCGACAACTTTAATAGATTTCTTTAAAAAAGATTTCCTAATGTTTATAGATGAGTCACATGTAACACTCCCACAAGTTAGAGGAATGTATAATGGAGACAGGGCTCGTAAAGAGGTTTTAGTAGATTATGGATTTAGACTCCCTAGTGCTTTAGATAATAGACCATTAAAGTTTAACGAGTTTGAAGAAAAAATAAATCAAGTGATATATGTTTCTGCAACACCGGGAGACTATGAACTATCACATTCTCCTAAACCTGTTGAACAGTTAATAAGACCAACAGGACTACTTGACCCAGAAATAGAAGTACATTCAACTAAAAATCAAATAGATGACTTAGTAGAAGAGATAAATAAACGTATAGAAAATAAAGAAAAAGTTTTAGTAACAACACTCACTATTAGAATGTCAGAAGAGTTAACAGAATACCTAAAAGGACTAGATATAAAAGTTGCTTATCTACACTCAGAAATAAAGTCACTTGAAAGACTTAAAATAATAAGAGATTTAAGAAAAGGTAAATATGATGTATTAGTTGGAATAAACTTACTTAGAGAGGGACTAGATATTCCAGAAGTTAGTTTAGTTGCTATAATGGATGCAGATAAACAAGGTTTCTTAAGAAGCGAGAGAAGTCTGATACAAACAATAGGTAGAGCTGCTAGAAATGCAAACGGTAAGGTTATAATGTATGCAGATGAGATTAGTGAATCTATGGATATAGCAATAAAAGAGACAAATAGAAGACGTGAGATACAAGAAAATTATAATAAGACACATGGAATCACACCAAAGACAATAATAAAAGAAATATCTGATGTAGTTTCTAATGAAATAGATGAAGTAACAAGTAAAGAGCCTGAAAAGATGTCTAAGGCCGATAAGGTAAAAATGATGATAAGAATTGAAAATGAAATGAAAGAGGCTGCTAAAAACCTAGATTTTGAAAGGGCTATGGAACTTAGAGATATTTTATTTGAATTAAAAAGCGAATAGGTATATAATTAAATAGGTGATATGATGAAAATAAATAAATACTTAGATTGGTTTATACATATGGTAGGTTATACTTTAGTATTGATTTTAGTATCTGTAATATTTAAAAAGACTGTTGTAATAGATAATTCGTATTACGGCCTTTGGGGACTTATTGCAGTCATTATAATATTTATACTAAATAGAACTATAAAGCCACTGTTAGTATGGATGACACTTCCTTTAACCGCACTAACACTAGGACTATTTTATCCATTAATAAATATATTAATACTAAAGATTACTGATTTTATTTTAATGGATCACTTTGATATACATGGAACAGTAATACTATTCTTAGTATCAATAGTAATATCTATTATGAATGCTTTCATGGATAATGTTATAATAGATACATTACTTAAAGGGAGAAAGAAATGAGTCCTATACTATTAGATTTAGGCTTTTTAGAGATTAGATGGTATTCTGTATTAGTACTTACAGGATTTTTAATAGGATACTTCTTAGTCGTATCAAGAGCAAAGAAAAAAGGTATACCAGTATCAGTAATATCTGATATGTGTTTCTACTTAGTAATTGTAAGTATAATAGGAGCAAGGCTATATTACTGTTTATTTAAGTATCAAGATTATACTAATATTATAGATATATTTAAAGTATGGGAAGGTGGTCTTGCAATACACGGTGGCGTTATTGCAGGAGTAATATTTATATATTTCTACTCTAAGAGAAAAAACTTAAAATTACTAGAATTATTAGATATTTTCGCACCTGCTTTAGTCTTAGGACAGGCAATAGGTAGGTGGGGTAATTTCTTCAATCAAGAAGCATACGGAAAAGTAATAGATGTTGGAGTATTAAAGAGTTTCCATTTACCACAGTTTATAATAGATGGAATGTATATAAAAGAATTAGGAGTGTATGATTATAGGACACCTACATTTTTAATAGAATCACTAAGTTGTATAGTTATATTTATAATTCTTATGATTATTAGAAATAGAAAGTTTATAAAAGATGGTCAAGTAGTATCTATATATTTATTCTTATATGGAATAGAAAGATTCTTTGTAGAAGGACTTAGAACAGATAGCTTAATGTTCTTTAACTTAAGGATTGCTCAAATAGTATCAATATTAATGGTTTTGCTTGGTATATACTTATTTATAAGGCCATATATAAGAGGTAGTTATGATAAACAAAAAGTGGGACATAGTCCTAAAAGATGAATTTAAAAAAGATTATTTTAGAAATCTAGGAATATTTGTTAAAAGCGAATATAAGACTAAAACAATATTCCCACCATATCAAAATATATTTGATGCATTAAGATTTACTGATTATGATGATGTTAAAGTTGTAATATTAGGGCAGGATCCATATCACGGATTAGGTGAGGCACACGGACTTTCATTTTCAGTTAAAGAAGGCGTCGCTATGCCTCCATCTCTTCAAAATATATTTAAGGAACTATATAGTGATTTAGGTATTAAAAGAACTAAAAGTGACTTAACTGATTGGGCAAAAGAAGGAGTACTTTTGTTAAACTCAATAATGACAGTAGTTAAAGATAGACCTCTATCACATAAGGATAAAGGTTGGGAAATATTTACAGATACTATAATATCTAAATTAAATGATAGAAAAGATCCTGTAATATTTGTACTTTGGGGAAGTTTCGCACGTAGTAAAAAAGAACTCATTACGAATCCTAGACATAAAATAATAGAAAGTGTACATCCATCCCCACTATCTGCAAATAGAGGTTTCTTTGGAAGTAAACCATTTAGTAAGATTAATAAATATTTAACTAATATGAATAAAGAAGAAATAAAGTGGTAATATTTCTTCTTTTAGTTTAATCTAGACTTAATATCTTTTGCAAAGTTCATATATATTTCTTTTTTGTTTTCGCATTTACTTATAAATAACATAGGGTCAATTAATTCTGTTTCAAGTAGTAAATATTCATTATTGTATTTTATAAAGTCTAATCTTAAATATAAATAGTTTTTATATTCAGCGATAGATTCTATTTTATTACCTATATCTATTAATTCTTGAATAGGCTCTATTTCCTTTACTTCAGTATTGCTATCTAAAACTCCGGGATGTCTTAATACTGTATGTGAGAGTTTATGATTAAAATAAATTAGTGAATACTCTCCATCTTTAATACTAGGTATAAAAGGCTCTATCATAATCTTACTTTTAAAATTACTTAAATCTATATTATTTATATTGTCTTTATCAATAAGATAAGTATTTTTTCCACTTTCAGATATACTAGGCTTAACAACTAATTTATCGTAATCTTTAAAGTTCTCATTCCATATTTTTTCTATGTTAGCCTTATTATCAGTAAATACAGTTTCTATATGTTTAATATTATATTTATCCATGAGTTTATATTGAGACTCTTTATCTATATTATTTGTTATTAAATCTTTATCGTTAAAAATAGGTATATTTACTTTATCAAGCCATTTTTTAAACTCATCTAAATTTTCTTGAAAGTCCCAGATGCTTCTTATAATTAAAGCATCATATTTATTTAAATCAATACTCTTCCAAGATACTATATCTGATGAAATATTATTTTTATATAAGTAGTATTGTAGTTCTACATCCTCATTTATTTTATTTGCATATTTAAAGCAAGATACGATTGCTATATGTTTATCACATTTCTTAATACTAGAAAGTTTATTTCTAATAAGTTTAAGTTTTAATTTTACTTTTCTAAGTCTTTTATACATACATATTCTCCATTTAAAGATTTTTGTAATTGGATAAAGTTATCAATTAAATCAGGTATAGCAATTGCAAAGTTAAATCTACCTATCATCTCATCTTCATAAGGCCATGACATGTTTTGACCCATTATAGTTTTAAATTTGCTCTTTTTATATAAATACTTAACTAGGTCAGTTTCGTTTTTAATAATGTCTCCATCGTATGATTTGTTTTTTAAATCAGTAAAGTCTACAACTATAAAGAATCCAGACTCAGGATATGTATTTTTTCTAACCTTTAATCCTGGAACTCCATTTAGTAATATGTCTCTTAACTTTTCATCTTTTATATGTTTTTTCATATCTTTAATAATTCTTTTTTTGTTGTTTTCTACTTTGTCTATACCTTCTATTAAAGCAACGACAAAGTCTAATTGGTATTTATACATATCTATTAATTTTTTAAAATATTTTTTAGCTTGTTTATATCTTCTTTTTGTTCCGTTAAACGCACCAGCTAAAGCTTGTACTTGGAATACTGGAAGCGAATCCATAGTTGCAAATATCTTCTCACCAACACCCTTACAAATAGGTGCGGGAGCCACTATCGCACCAGCTCTTATACCTGCAAGTCCATATGATTTAGATAGTCCAAATAGAGTAATAGTATTGTTAAAGTATTTAGGAATAGACGCCATAGGTACTGCTTTATCATCTAAGTCAAAAGTTAAATCTCTATATATCATATCATCTATTACAAATACACCTTTCTCGAGGCATACATCACCAATACCTTTTAGTATATCTATATTTTTGTGGTTTACTACTTTACCTAGTGGATTATGTGGATTCATGTGTAAGAAAGCTTTTACTCTAGGTATGTAGTCAAGTTTACCTTTCCATTTTTTCTTTAACATATCGTTTACTTCATCTATTTTTTTAGATAGTAACTTTGGATTGACATAGAAATCATCTTCTTCTCTTAAAGGAAGTATTTCAACTCTACCATTCATTCTTTCTGGGTCAACTGCAAATAATCCATAGTTAGGACCAGTCATTATAACTACATCTTCGTCTTTTAATATAGTATCAAGTATCATGTTAAACGCATGAGTAGTAGAACACGAAAATATAACATTTTCAATACCAATACCATCGTATCCTTCTTCTTTAGTCTCTTTGAAGCCTTCTTTAATAAGATAGTTTACAAAGTGACCTCTTGCTTTAATATGTCCTTCTATACTAGGATATCTAAATAGGTATTTACTAAATAGTATTCTAGTTATATATTCCTTTGCCATAGGGAAAGGTTTATAGTCGATTGGATTACCAGTTCTTACTGTATATATCTCTTGAACAGGAACAAAGTCTTTCTCATCATAAACATCCAAATCTTGATTTAATAAGTAAAATCCCTTTTCAATTTTCTTTATAGCAGGGTAAAACTCTTTTTCATCTCTTCTTTTACCAAACTGACTATATTTATTTAAGTATGCAGGATTTTCATCAATAAACTCTTTAAGAGCAGGAGAAGCGTTTTCCTTATTAAATTCACTACTATGTATCTCAATATTTTCTCCTAAACACTGCTTTATAAGTTTTTTAAGCATTTTTATTCACCAAAAGAATTATATCATATAAATTAAAACAAGTAAATTTAAAGATTAAAAAAATAAATGCATTATTTGTTGAACTTTGTGAAATTTTTGTGAAAAATGAAAAAATTTTCGAGAAAAAAAAGGAAATCGAAAAGTTTTGTAGAATGATATATATAGGAGGTGATATATATCATTTTATTTTAAGTTGAGTATTTTCTATAAAAAGAATTAAAAAGGTAAAGAAAGGAAAAATATGATAGAAGAAACTAAAAGATTTATACCCTTAAAATTTGATTTGATGTTTAAGAAAGTGTTCGCAAATGAGGAAGATTTAATACCTATTAGAAAGTTACTTAAAGAAGTACTAGGAAT
>CANRBR010000026.1 GCA_947628915.1 uncultured Bacilli bacterium
GAACAACTAGAAGAAGCAACAAAAAATGGATTTTCTAAAGGAATCAAACAAGGAATGTCTAAAGGAATAGAACAAGGTATTGAAACTACAGCAAAAAATCTATTAAAAGAAAATATCGATATAAACATCATATCAAAAGTAACAGGATTAAGTCTTAAAGAAATCGAAAATTTAAAATAACTGTGAATTGTGAAATTTCACAGTTTTTATTATTTATAATTGAAAGAATTAGTGATGTGTGCTAAAATTATAATGGTGATAATAGAATGAAAAAAATAGTACTATGTATTATGGATGGGGTAGGAATTAGAAAAGAAGACTTTGGTAATGCAGTTAGGTCTGCAAACACTAAAAATTTAGATAATTTACTTAAATATTATCCTCATAGTTTGCTTAATGCAAGTGGAACTGATGTAGGACTACCTGAAGGTCAGATGGGAAATAGTGAGGTAGGTCATACTAATATAGGAGCTGGAAGAATAGTATATCAACCACTAGAATTAATATCTAGTGAAATTAGAAATAAAAAGATATATGATAATGAAAATATAAATGAAGTATTAAACCATGTTAAAGAAAATAACTCTAAATTACATCTACTTGGACTTTTAAGTGATGGTGGGATACATTCACATATAGACCACTTATTTGGAATCCTTGATATGTGTAAAGAACTTAACGTGACTAATGTCTATATTCACATATTTACAGATGGAAGAGATACACTTCCAACATCAGGAATAGAGTTTGTAAAAAAATTAGAAAAAAAATTAAATGAATTGGGATTCGGTAAGATTGCAAGTATAAGTGGTAGATATTATGCAATGGATAGAGATAATAACTGGGATAGAATAAAAAAAGAATACGATGTTATTGTAAATGGACTTGGTAGAGTTAAACCTAATATAGAAGAATATATTAAAGATAGTTATAAAAAAGATATAACTGATGAATTTATTAAGCCTATGCTTATAGATAAGAGTGGAATTATAAGTAATAATGATGGTCTTATTACATTTAACTTTAGACCAGATAGACTAAGAGAATTATTTACGACTATTACTAATACTAAGTTTAATGAATTTCCTCATAAAAAATTTAGAAATATTAAGTTAGTTACAATGATGCCTGTAAGTGACGATGTAAAGTGTAAAAGCGCATACAATCTTCAAAAATTAGATAATACTTTAGGTGAGTATTTATCTAGTAAAGGATTAAAACAATTAAGAATAGCAGAAACAGAAAAATATGCACACGTAACTTATTTCTTTGATGGAGGGGTTGAAAAAGATTTAAAAGGTGCGGATAGAATTTTAATACCATCTCCTAAAGTTGCTACATATGATTTAATGCCTGAGATGAGTGCTTATAAAATTACTGATAAATTATTAGAGGTTATGGATAATTATGACTTTGTAGTGTTGAATTTTGCTAACGGTGACATGGTTGGACATACTGGAGTATTCGATGCAACTGTAAAGGCTGTTGAAGTAGTAGATGAATGTGTTGGTAAAATATATAATAAGGCTTTAGAGATAGGTGCAACTCTTGTTGTAACTGCTGACCATGGGAATAGTGATTTAATGATAGATGATAACAATAATATTATAACAAGTCATTCTACAAGTAGAGTACCTTTTATTATAACTGATACAAATTATAAATTAAGAAATGGTAAACTTGCTGATATAGCTCCAACTATATTAGATTTAATGGATATAGAAATTCCTAAAGATATGACAGGGGATAGTTTAATTAGGTAACTGTCCTTTTCTTATATACATAAATTTATAAAAAAATGATTTAATTAAAAGGACATGTAAAGCGTCGCCCTTCTAAGGCGAATATCAAAAGTTTAAATTTAAAAATAAAATTTTTGGTAAAATCTAACTTTTGACAAACAAAATATAACGTGTTATAATATACACGTCCTAAAAAGGAGTGAAGTAAACATGAAAATTGCAAGCGTCGATTTAAAGATTAGCGCAGTAAGACGAAGTCAATATCCTACTGATGGAGATTCAGAATATTTATTAGTAGGTAAGAGTAATGTTGGTAAAAGCAGTTTTATAAACACTTTAATAAATAGAAAAAATTATGCTAGAACATCAGCGACTCCAGGTAAAACTCAAACAATAAATTTTTATCATGTAAACGATAAATTTTATTTAGTAGACGCACCTGGATATGGATTTGCTATGTTAAGTAAGAAAAAGCAAAAGAAATTTGGTTTAATGATGGAAGATTACTTAAAAAATAGACCAAACTTAAAACAAGTTTTTATGCTTATAGACTTTAGACATAAACCCACTAATGATGATATAATGATGTATAATTATTTAAAATATTATAAAATACCAGTAACTATAGTAGCGACAAAAACAGATAAGGTAGGAATAACACTCCAACAAAAGCAGAGAAATATGATACTAGAGGAATTAGATTTAGTAGTTGGAGATGACTTTGTTATGTTTTCTAACGTTACAAAACTTGGTAAAAAAGAAATATATGAAAAAATTGAAAGAACAATGTAGTTCTTTTTTTCATACTATAAATTAGGTGAGTAGATGAACATTAAGTTTATTGATGATTTAACGATGGATATATATGTTAAAAAGGAATTAATAAATGATTTAGACTTTAACGATAAAGATACTTTAGAGAAATACTTAAAAAAACTATTTAAAACTTTAAAAAATAAATATAGTATAACTATAGAAGGATTCTATGATATAGATGTATATATAGATAAATACTATGGAGTGGTGTTTCACCTAGAAAAAGAAGATATAGATTATTATGACTATTTTAAAAATCAAGTAGATATGAGGATAATTACTATTGATACAGAGTTTATGTATGAGGTAGAAGATATACCTAAAACTATTTTAAATAAAGTAAATGTACTTGTAATAGATGATAATATTTATATTAAGTTAAAAGAAAAATTAACTAAGTTAGAGATGATGGAGTTAATAGAAAATAGTCGTCTTGTATATGATAAAAACTGACCTTTGTCAGTTTTTTATATTACAATTGCAAACAAATTACCAGAGCCTTTATTTACAAGTTTAGTAAGTGTCTGTTGAAGTTTATATCTAGCGTTTTCTGGAGTCAAGGAAAGTTTTGCTTGTATACCTTCTTTAACTATATTATCTATACTTCTTCCAAATATTTCACTTTTCCATATAGCAGTTGGGTCTGTATCTTTATCTTTCATAAGATACTCAATCAACTGTTTACTTTGAAGTTCAGAGCCTATAATAGGTTCAAAAGTTGATTCTACATCTACTCTTATCATATGAATAGAAGGTGCGACTGCCTTAAGTTTAATTCCGTAACGAGAACCTTGTTTAATAATCTCAGGTGTTTCAAGTTTCATATCGTTTAGTGTTGGAGATGCAACTCCATATCCTGTAGTTCTAACCATTTGAAGTGCAGATTTAATCTGGTCATACTCTGATTTAGCCTCGTTATAGTCTTGGAATAACATAAGTAGGTCTGCTTTGCTTTTAACGCTCATTCCAATAGTATCTTTTAATACTTCATCGTATAAATAATCAGGCGCATCTAAGTTTATAGTTACAATTCCTGTTGATGTATCAACATTTGATATATATGCGCGGTTTATGTGTTCACAGTTTTCAAAGTGTGAAGTAATAGTATCTATATCTCTTAGTTTATCCACCTCAACAACACTCTCTCTAATCTTTTCTATGTATTCTGCTTTTAAAGAATTAGTAGGATTTAAACAAGCAATCCAATCTGGCATATTAACTTTAACTTCAGTAACAGGGAATTCATATAAAGATTCTCTTAAAACACTATATACTTCTTTTTCATTCATAGCTTCTACTGATAAAGGTAAAACAGGTACTCTATATTCTTCTTTTAATTTCTCAGCCATTCTTTCTGTTTCTGGTAGTGTAGGATGTGCTGAATTTAAAATAACTATAAAAGGTTTACCAATCTCTTTTAATTCGTTTACAATTCTTTCTTCTGCTTCTACATAGTTATTTCTAGATATCTCACCAAATGAACCATCAGTTGTAACTACTATACCAATACTTGAGTGGTCCCTAATAACTTTTTCAGTACCTATTTCAGCAGCCTCTATAAAAGGAATCTCATCATCGTACCAAGGAGTCTTAACCATTCTAGGCCCGTTTTCATCTTCATATCCTTTAGCTCCATCTATAACATATCCAACACAGTCTACAAGTCTTACATTACAACTAAAGTTATCTATAGTAATATTAGCTGCATTACTAGGTACAAATTTAGGTTCTGTAGTCATAATCATTTTACCTTGTGCGGACTGTGGGATTTCATCTAAACATCTTTTTCTTTCGTACTCATCTTCTATATTGGGTACTACTAAATTTTCAATAAATTTTTTAATAAAAGTAGATTTACCTGTACGAACAGCTCCAACAACTCCTAAATATAAGTCTCCGCCAGTACGCTCAGTAATACTTTTTATAATTTCTATTTTCTCCATAACAACCCTCATTTCTAATTAAATATATGAACATAGAGTAAAGTTATTACAAAGAATTGTACTAAGTATTATTTATTGCATTGAAAAAAAATATATATTATAGTATAATTTGTTTGCAATATATAGGAGTGTTGATATGAGAGATGAAAAGTCGTGTGGTACAATAACAATAAAAGATAATCAAATACTTTTAGTTAAACAAAAAAGTGGGATTTATGGATTTCCAAAAGGTCATTTAAATATCGGAGAAACTGAAATAGAGGCAGCGCAGAGAGAGACTAAAGAAGAAACTAATATAGATGTTGAAATCATCTCACACCTTCGTTATTCTATATCGTATATTATCGATGATGAAATAAATAAAGAAGTTGTTTATTTTGTCGCAAAAGCAAAAGAAAATCAAGAGTTAAAAAGACAAGAATCAGAAATAGATAATGTATTTTGGGCTGATATGGAGGATGTTATAAACATTTTAACATTTGACAATTTAAAAGAACTTTGGAAAAAAGCATACGAAGGTATAAAAAAGAATTTTATGTAGATACAAAGATTCTTTTTTTAAACTAAAAATTTTGTCAAATATTTATTGACTTTTATATTTTATTTAACTATAATAAAAATCACTTAGGGAGGTGCCAGATGAAATTCAATTTACCAGTTATAGTACTTAAAGGCACTGTCCTACTTCCAGAAAGTGAAATAAAACTAGAATTTAGTGATGATGCGAGCAAAAATATAATAGACGAGTCAACTTTGTTCCACGATGATAATATTCTTGTAGTAACTCAAAAAGGTATAGATGAAAATATATTAATAAACGAATTATCTAATATAGGTACTATCGCTCATATAAATACTAAATTAGAACTTCCTAACGGAAGTGTTAGAATTTCGTTAAAAGGATTAAAAAGAGCTAGGGTAATAGAGTATATAACTGTTACAAAGAACTCTATAGAATCAATAGTCTCAACTATTAAAAATGAAACTGTCGATGATGAGACCAATAAAGTTTTACTTAGAAAATTAAATATAGAACTTGAAAACTATATTGCAAGAGTTCCATACATGAGTAATAGTTTATTATCTTTATTATCTAATACAACTGATTTAAATAAAGTAACAGATATTATTGTCAATAATATGCCTATAGATGTATCTAAAAAGATGGAATATCTAAATGAGGTAGATTCTATAAAACGAGTAGAGATGATTTTAGAAGATATATACTTAGAAGAACAATTATTTAATATCGAAAAAAACATCGATACAAAAGTAAAAAAAGAATTAGATAACGAAGAAAAAAACTTCTATTTGAAAGAAAAGATTAGACATCTACAAAACGAAATAGGAGAGGATTCTCCTAAGGATGAAGATGTTAGAAAATTAAAAAATAAATTAAACAGTTTAAATATAAGTATAGATATTAAAAATAAATTATTGTATGAAATCGAAAGATATGAAAATATGTCAAGCATGTCTTTAGAACTAAGTTCTTTAAGGAACTATATAGATTTTATGCTTGACTTGCCATGGGATAAATATACAACTGACATCGAAGATTTAAATGTCGTTAAAGAGTCTTTAGATAAAAGTCATTACGATTTGAAAGAAGTAAAAGAAAGAATAATAGAATATTTAGCTGTCAAAAAAAATTCTAAGGATTTAGACGCCCCTATAATATGTCTAGTTGGTCCTCCTGGAGTAGGTAAGACTACTTTAGCTAGTTCTATTGCAACAAGCATGGGAAGAAATTTTACTCATATATCTTTAGGAGGAGTAGATGATGAAGCAATAATAAAAGGTCATATTAGAACTTATATAGGTGCAGTTCCAGGTAAAATAATGGATGGAATAAAAAGAGCAAAAAGTTCTAATCCAGTATTTTTAATAGATGAAATAGATAAGATGTCAAGTAATTATAAAGGGAATCCTAGTAGTGCTTTACTTGAAATACTTGATAGTTCTAATAAACATTTTAAAGATAATTATGTAGAAGAAGAATACGATTTATCTAAAGTGTTCTTTATAACTACTGCAAACAATGTAGATTTGATTCCAAATGAATTAAAAGACAGGTTAGAAATAATAAACATAGATGGATATACTGAATTTGAAAAATTGGAGATTGCAAAAAATTATTTAATACCTAGGATATGTCTATCTCATGGAATAAAGAATATAAAAATAAGTGATGAAAATATACTTGAAATAATTAGATATTATACAAAAGAAGCAGGAGTTAGAGAACTTGAAAGATTATTATCTAAAATAGTTAGAAAACTTGTTACTGATAAGGTACTTAATAATAAAAAAATAAGTTATACAGTAAAAGATATAAAAACTTTTCTAGGCAATAAAATATTTGAAAAAGATTTTATTACTAGTGAAGTTGGAAGTGTGAATGCGCTTGCTATTAATAATAGTGGAGGGGAAGTTGTAACTGTTGAGTGTAATCACTATAAAGGTAATGGCAATATAACTTTAACGGGCACACTAGGAGATGTTATTTTAGATAGTGCGAAGATTGCTTTAAGTTATATAAAAGCAAATACAAATTTATTTAATATAGATAATAGTATTTTTGATAATGATATACATATAAATATACCTAATATATCGTTAAAAAAAGATGGACCAAGTGCGGGAGTATCTATTACTCTTGCAATTATTAGTGATTTAACTGGAATTAAAGTAAGTAAAAATATTGCTTTTACTGGTGAGATTACTTTAAGAGGTAATATACTTAAAATTGGTGGATTAAAAGAAAAGGTAATAGGAGCCTATATAAATAATATAGATACTATATTTATACCTAATTCTAATTTAAATGATTTAAGTAAAATTCCAGAAGACATTAAAAATAAAATAAAGTTTATTCCAGTTAGTAATTTTAAAGAAGTTTATGATTATATAAATAACAAAACTCTACAAGAAAAAGATTGGGTTTTGTGTTAAAAGATAAAAGAGTCTTGAATATAAATTTAAGACTTTTTTTTTATTAAAATATAATGTATAATATTTATATGGTAGGTGATTACATGCTAGGTAAGATAATTGGTATAGAGGATAACACAGTCCTTCTTAGATTAAATGTAAAATTAGAGGAAATGCAAAGTATAATAAATTTATATGTGTTACTAGAAGATAACGAAAAAAAATTAATAGGTGAAATAATAGATATAAAAGATTCAGTCGCGCGTATTAATTTAGTTGGAGAATTTGTAGATGATAAGTTCTTGTTTGGAATATCAAAAAAGCCTTCATTTAATGCTACTTCAAAATTGATATCTAAAGAGAAAATAAACAGTATATTAGGTATAGTAGATTACAGTGAAAAAAAGGATTTATATATAGGTAATAGCCCTATTTATGATGGACTTAAAATAGGTGTTAATATAAATGAATTTTTTAGTAATCATTTTGCTATATTCGGTTCTACTGGAAGTGGTAAGTCTTGTAGTGTAGCTAGAATACTTCAAAACTTATTTGAAAAAAGAAGTTCTATTGCATACAAGGCAAGTATTTTAATATTTGATGCTTATGGTGAGTATCACTCTGCTTTTGAATCACTTAATTTAAAAGTACCAGAGATTAATTTTAAGGCATATACGACTAATGTAAGTGATAATACTACTCCTACTATAAAAATACCTCTATGGCTTCTTACAGTAGATGATATCGCACTACTTTTAGAAGCAAAATCTAGAAGTGAACTTCCTATAATAGAAAAGGCTATGAAATTAGTTACTATATTTGCAAGAGAAGAGAAAGAAGTATTAAAGAGTAAAAACGATATAATTGCAAGAGCTTTACTAGATATACTTGCAAGTGGTAAGTCTCCCGCACAAATAAGAGACCAGATATTTTCTGTACTTAGCCACTATAATACTAAAGATTTAAATCTAGATACACCAATATATCAACCAGGATATACAAGACCTTTAAAACAGTGCTTACTTATAGATGCAACAGGTAAAATAAGAGAGATGGAACTGCTTACTACATTTATAAATGGTTTTTTAACAGATGATGTAAATCTTAGTTTACCTGATGGAAGTTTTAAGTATACACTTAAAGATTTATACGATGCATTTGAGTTTGCTTTAATATCAGAGGGAATACTTTCAAGTGATAAAGTATTTGATGATTATAATGCATTAAAAGTTAGACTTAGAAGTCTAGTTAATGGTGAGTATGCTAAATACTTTGATGTTAAAGAGTATCAAACTAGAGACCAATTTATAAAAGAGATATTAACAATTGAAAGTGGTAGAAAAGCTCAAATAATAAACTTTAATATAAATTATGTAGATGATAGATTTGCTAAAACATTAACTAAAATTTATTCTAAAATATTCTTTGAATATACGAAAAATTTAAGAAAAAGAGCTAGTTTACCTATACATATTATCTTAGAGGAAGCACATAGATATGTACAAAATGATACTGATATGGATGTAATAGGATATAATATATTCGATAGAATTACAAAAGAGGGTAGAAAGTATGGTATTTTACTCGGATTAATCTCACAAAGACCATCAGAACTATCTACAACTGCTTTATCACAGTGTAGTAACTTTCTAATATTCAAGATGCTACACCCAACAGATGTAGAATATATTAGACAGATGGTGCCTAATATAACAGCAGAAATACTCAAGAAGATTAAGTTACTTCAACCGGGTACTTGTATTGCATTTGGTTCAGGTTTTAAACTTCCATCATTGATAAAATTAGATATGCCTAATCCTGCTCCATCAAGTAATAGTTGTGATATTAGTAAGATATGGTTTATAGATAGAAATTAAAAAACTCATTAGAGTTTTTTTGTATTGTTTTTAAATAAATATGTATAATAAATTAATGTAAAGAAATACTGTTTATACTCTCGTCGTTGCACCCACATAAATAGTCAAGTGAAATATTAAATGTTAAACATATTTGATAAGCAAATGAAGTTAGTATTAAAGTTTTACCTTTTTCATAAGCACATATAGTTGATTGTGTTGTATTTAATATTTCTGATAATTGTTTTTGAGATAAATTATATTTATGCCTTATCTTTGTAATATTTTCTCCTATAACTTTACGATTTAATTTATATTCGTGATAATTATTGCTTTTAGATAGTCCCATTATATAATCTAGACTTGCTTTATAATAGTCGCTTACTTCTTTTAATCTTTTAAGTGGAATTATTTGTTCTCCTAATTCCCATCTAAAATAATTTTGTCTACTAATTTTTAAAAAGTTACTTATATCCTTTTGTTTTAAATCTTTGTCTTCTCTTAATTCTTTTAATCTATTAACCATAGTACCACCACTATAATTTTCTCATTTGAAAGAAAAATAGCGAAAAAACGCACATAAATACGATATTTATGATATAATCCTGAATTTATCAGTTTTAGAAATCAAAAATCTCCTAAACCCTTTGTTTATAAGGAATTAAGAGATTTTTTTCTACTTTAAAAAGTGAGTAATTTATTCATGATTTTACTTGTTTACAAATTTTTTTAATATTTTTTTCACTTATTATTTGATAATCTGTTCTAAAATTAAATAATTTATGTAATAAATCAGTTAAATCAGTTCGAGTATAATTCGGAATATAGTCGTTTCCAATTAAGTTTAAATTATAGTTTTTTAATGTCTCAATTATTTCAGTTACTGTATATTTTTCATCTAGTTTCTTTTCTAAATATCTAAATATAACTAATGATAAGAAACAAGTAAGAAAGTGAGCTTTAATTCTATCTTCCCTAGATAGATAAACAGGTCTAGCTTTAAATTCAGTTTTCATTATTCTAAATGATTCTTCTATTTCCCATCTTCTTTTATTTATTTTAATTATTTCAGATGCATCATCTTCTAAGTTAGTACATACGGCATATAATCCATCATATAATGCTTCATCGTTTATCTTTTCTTGATTTAAAATATAATTATTCGTTTCGGCAATTTCTCCATATTTTGTAGTAGAAATGGTTTCAATAAATCTTTTGGGGTCATTTTCATTATTACTTTTTATTATTTTAGGATTTTTATCTATAATATTAATTGCTCTTTGAACTTGCTTTTCTCTAATGTTCTTTTGATATTCTTGATATTTAGGAGAGAAGGTAATAATTAATCTTTGTTCAATCCCATCTTCTTTAATCCATCTTTCTTTATAGAATATTTTATCATAATATTTATTAATTAAGTTTTCATCTTCTCTTAATTTAGAAATATCAAATTTTTTATCAATACCAGGTAATTGCCAACCTTTAGATAAATCTAGTGACCAATCTTTTAAAAATTGTTTTAATTTTTTTAAAGATTGAGTAGTAACAAATTTGCGATTGTTTTTATCATTGAATTTTCTATTAGCTGTACTGGATAATCCAGCATCTGTACAAACAACAAATTCTGAATTGTTAAAATCTTTTATTATTTTTTCTTCTAAAGGCTTAAGAGTACCTTGTTCATTTTTATTACCTTCAAAAGTGTCAAAAGTTAAAGGTATACCGTCACCATCTAGAAATAATCCCATACCGACAATAGGATTAGGTCTATGTTCTTTACTTTTACCATATTTTCTAAAATCATCTTCATCTTCAATCTCAAAATAATAATTAGTACAATCATAGAATAATACTTTATCATTTCTTTTAGAATATTTTAGACTATTTTTATAAAGCTCTGATTGAATATAATCATCTTCTTTAGATAAAACTTCTAAACTTCTTAAAATATCATTATAAGTAAAATTAGGTTGTTCTAAAAAGTTTTTAGAAGATTCTAAAGTTTTTAACTTAGAAGAAGGGTAAATAATTCTAGAATAAATAAGATTAGATAAAATATTATTTAAATCATAATGGAATTGATATTTATCTTTAATAGAATTACAAATATTATTAATCCCTAAATCATAATATATTTTTTGTAAGAATAAGTAACCAGCATTAAAAGTTTGATTAACATCTTTAGCAATTAATTTGCTTTGAGAAAAATATTTAATTATTTCTCTTTTATTTTCTTTGTCTTGCATGGTAAGAGTTTCAGCATATTTCTTAGCCCATATGTATGGATCTTCACCTTTGGCTTTAGCTTTGACTTCATCAAGAGTACCAAGTTTTTCAACAATTCTAGTTGAATGCTTTTTATCAATATAAGTAGATTCAATAATATAAAAGCATTCAGTATTTTTAGTTTTAGTAATAGTAAGTCTCATAAAATCACTACCTTTATAATTTAATTATACACCTTACTCATAAATTACTCAATAGAAAAATGCAAAATTTGACAAAAAAATAACCATTTTATAATGGTTTCTACAATTTTTCCATTTTAAAACTGATAAATTCCCGTCTTTGTCTTCTCTTAATTCTTTTAATCTATTAACCATAGTACCACCACTATAATTTTCTCATTTGAAAGAAAAATAGCGAAAAAACGCACATAAATACGATATTTATGATATAATAGATATGTTGAAATATACAAGGAGGCTATATAAATGAAAAATGAAGGATTTACTCTTGTAGAATTATTAGCAGTATTATTAATACTTGCATTTATTGCATTAATAGCAGTCCCACAAATATTAAATTTAATAGAACAGTCAAAAATAAAATCATTAAAGATAAGTACAAGTGAATATATAAGAGCAGTAAACACGTCTCTTATAAACGAAGAAGTATTTAATAATGTGAAAGATGGATTATATACAATAGAAGATGATGGTAAAAAGATAGTACTTGGAGATAAAGAGATTTATATTGCTTCTGAAGGACATGGACTTAGAAGCGGGCTATTATTGATAGAAGATTCAAAAGTAAAAAGAGTATTAAAGGGAATGATAGATGACTATTATGCAAGAGTAACAGATGATGATATAACAATACTAAAGAATTTAAATGAAAATATAATTATCGATGGCTCTAAATTTAATGCAAAAGTAAAGCAATTAGTAGGAGATACAAAAGATGATGGAAGTGTCCCTGATTATAATACAGTAGATAATATAATAAAAAAGATAATATTCTTACAGGATAGTGTATTACCAGAGGGATATACAAAAGAA
>CANRBR010000027.1 GCA_947628915.1 uncultured Bacilli bacterium
ATAGCTAGTACCTGCTTTCTATTGTATGTTACAATTCAATTATAAAGCAATTTTTAGGTATTAGCTACTTTTATTTTATTTAAAAGGCTCTTTTTTAAATCTCCCGACTTTGGAAACGCAATCAAATGCAATATTAAGTTTGACAACAATTAAATTTTATAATATAATGTATTTAGTGAAGGAAACTTCATATAATAAAAAAGAGATACATTTGATTTGCTAGGTTAGGTGTTTCTCTAATCTTTTTGGTTATCGAAAACACCATATCATGTAGATTTGGTGTTTTCGTTTAAGTTAGTCCTTTTTAAGGGCTAGGATTGTGCAAAGCACAATAAAAGCAAATGCTATTATTAATTCCAATGGAATTTATCCTTTCTATAATGTATTTCATCATAGAAACCACCTCTTTTCTACTATCTAAAGATAGAAGAATAGAGTAAAACACCTAATTATCAAATGTATCAATATAATTATATACTATTTGGGAATGCTGAGTCAACATTTTTATATATTAATTTGACAATAAAATTTTTTTATACTATAATGTATTTAGTGAAGGAAACTTCATATAATAAAAAAGAGATACATCTGATTTCTAAGGTTAAGGTGTACACTCTATTATAATTATGGAGAAAACACCATATCTTGTAGATTTGGTGTTTTTTGGATTAATCCTTTTTCTTAAGGACTAGGATTGTATATAATACAATAATCGAAAATACGACTATTAAGTCCATTGGACTTTCCCCTTTCTATAGATTTTTTATCCATAGAAATCACCTCTTTTCTACTATCTAAAGATAGAAGAATAGAGTAAAACACCTAATTATCAAATGCATCAATATAATTATATACTATTTATGAATATATGGCAAGCATTTTAGCGAATTTTTGTTTGCTTTTTAAAAATAAAAAGAACACTATCTAATAATGTTCTTAAGTATATAATCCATAGTAATTTTAATATCTGGAAAACAATCAATATCTTCTAACTCTTCTCTTGAAAACCATCCTATATCATCGCTTTCTTCTTTATTTAGAATAAAATCAGATGCATCGTTTGGAACTGCTGCATATATTATATCTATATGCATATGTGTCTCACCATCAGAAGTAGTTCTTCTGTTTTTTTGTATACCAAGAGGTCTAATAAAGTCATCTTCTCTTGGAAATCTCTCCCCTAGTAATCTTACTCTAAGACCTGTTTCTTCGTATACCTCTCTTACTGCAGTCTCCTCTGGAGTCTCATTTCCCTCTATATGTCCACCAGGTTGAGTCCACCTTCTATTTTTTCTATGTTTAATAAGTAGTATCTTTTTTGTAATTGGGTCTATTACAAATGCAGATGCACAAAAATGTCTTATCATACTATCACCAATAATAATATATCAAATTTATAATTATTTGTCATTATTTTTTATACTTTCTTTACACTCTTTTACATTTTACTCTAATATATCTCTAGATTTTATCTCTAGATTTTTTTCATATACAGTCACTTTCTCATTTACATCAAGGGTTGCTAGTAAGATTTTTGATAAATCACTATATCCTTTAATCTTTAATTCTTTCTTTAACCATTTTTCATCTTTATTCATGTATTCTAAATTTTTATACATTATTTTACTATCTATAACTACATTTGCGCACAAACTTTCTTTAGGCACTTTCAAATTCATATCTTTAGGAGTAACTGGTCTATAATCCTGACGAGGCAGTATGCTGAGTTTTCCATTTGCTTCCATTACAGCAAACTCTACTTGAGAAAGGTCAAAATATCCATTGCTCCTTATTTCTTCTAACATGTCGTTTATATCAAATTTAACCTTTCTTAAGTTTTTTTCAAGTATTTTTCCATCTTGTATTATTACTGTTGGTGTCCCCATAAAAAATCTTCTAAGCCAAATACTTTTAATCGTACCATAAGAAATTAGATAGGCAACTACTCCAAATATTAATACTGCAAGTATTCCATTTATCTCATTTGACTCTAAATTAATAGTCATTTCAGCTGCAAAGTTACCTATTGAAATACCTATTACATAGTCAAATAAAGATAACTGTGAGACTTGTTTTTTACCTAACATTTTAGTAACTAAAAAAAGTGTTATTAAAGAGGATAAAGCACGCACAGTAACATCCAATAATTCTTTAATATTTATATCCATATAATCACCAATTTTAGTATTTACAATATTTTCAATTAAATACAAAAAAGAGACTATTTAGTCTCTTTAGTAAATCCATACTTACGATTAAATTTTTCAACGCGTCCAGTCTTTGATACTGAAATACCATCTTTTCCACCTTTATAGAAAGGATGACATTCATTACATACTTCTAGGTGTAAATCAGTCTTGTTAGATTTAACTGTAAATGTATTACCGCATGCACATTTTACTGTAGTATCAATGTACTCTGGATGAATTCCCTTTTTCATTTTATCTACCTCCCGCCATGACTAATAATAGTCATAGAAATTCAATTACTTACATAGTTTATCAAATATTTATTAAAATTTCAAGTACTTTTTACTAATATATGTAAATAATATAATTTTATTCTTTATAGCAATCCTCAATTTCCATACTAAAGTCCCAAATAAGTTTGTCTTTATAATATATCTTTTTTGGCGTTTTATTAAACATTACCCTTGTAGTACCTATATTATCCTTTTTAATTAATTTAGGATTAATATAGTATTTTCTTTCTCTATATACGCTAGTTATTATTTCTACTTCATTTTCTAAATCTTCTTCTAAATCATAACCCACATACAAATAATCATTATAAACAGGTTCTATCATTATAGAATCATTATATTTACAAATATTGAATGTTACTTTATTTTCATCTAATTCTATGTGCTTATGGTCATATTCAGTTTTAATTATAAACGATAGTATTAATAAAATAAATAAAGCAATTATAGATAGTATAGTTATTAAAATTATTTTTATAGTTTTAATCGTATTCTTTTTTAAAGTGGTTAAATTAATCTCTATTATATTTTCCTCTAACTTCTTTTGATATTCTTCCTTAGTTAATCTTTTACCACTCAACAGTTCATTAATAGATATATCAAGTATATCACAAAGTGGTTTTATTAATGATAAATCTGGCATACATCTGCCGTTTTCCCATTTACTGACGGCTTTGTCTGTAACACCCAATTTATCTGCTAGTTCCATTTGAGTTAAACCTTTTTCGCGTCTTAACTCCATTATAAATTTACCAATACTTTCTTGATCCACTTTATCACCTCATATTAACTATAACATAAATATTCAATGTTTTAGTATACTAAAGGTAGAAAAAGAAAAAAACAATTAATCATTGTTCCTTCCAAATAACTGTAAGAGTCTTAAGAATATATTAATAAAGTCCAAGTATAATTGTAAAGCTCCATATATAGCTGCATTATCTTCTTCCTCTATCATATAAAGATTTCTTTTTATAACATGTATATCATATGCAATATATACTATAAATATTAATAGAGAAATTATAGTTAAACCTAAATCAAAAGCCTCACTACCTATGAAAATATTTATTAAAGAACATATTATAACTCCAAGTAGAGCCATAAATAGATAAATACCTATCTTTGTTAAATCTAACTTAGTAAAATATCCTATGAGTGCAAATACTAGAAATAATACTGCTGTTATTCCAAATACATACACTATTGAAGTTATTTTATAAACCACAAATATTGAAGAAAATGTAAGTCCAGTTAAAAACGAATATAAGCAGAAGAATATCTTAGCAGTCATAGGCTTCATCTTTCTAATTCTTAGACTTAGCGCTATTACTACAACTAATTCAAGTATTACTAGAAATATATAGTATTTTGAAAATACATTATATAACATGTTTTCGTTTATAGATACATAATATCCTACTCCAAATGTAATTGCAAGTCCTATAAACATCCAAAGAAACACTTTAGAAAATATTTTGTTATCTTGTAACATTTTATCACCCGTATTCATTATACTACTTTTTTATCTTTTAGTAAAGGATAATATCTGCTCTGTAATATATGTATACCCATCATTAGTAGGATATGCATCTTTTATTACATACTTAGCTAAACCACTTATATCTACATAATTAATTTTATTTCTATCACATATACTTTCTATTTTTTTATTAGCATACTCTATTAATTCATTATTGTTTATAATATTATAAAAGCCTAAAAAATATATTTTATCCTTATTATACTTTCTTATTAATATTAATAACTCTTCTATATCGTTTAATAACTCATCTACATAATTATAGTCTATATTTTTTTTATATATTAAATCATTCATACCTATAGATATTGTAATTAAATTAGCCTTTATAAGTAAGTTTTGTAAATTATAATCTTCATTATCATATATAATCTCTTTGTTATCATTAATATCATTCATCAAATCCATTACTCTATAATCATCTATACTTGAATAATTGACATAATTTTTTAAATTTTTTTCATAGTGTTTTTTTATATTCTCACTATAACTATTATCTACTCTATCTAAATTATTTATACCATAAGATAGATAATCTCCAAGTGATAGATAATAAGTTTCTTCACTAATATTGAATGAATATATTAAAAATATTATAAGAAAGACTAATATAGTTAGTATTATTTTTTTCATATTTACCTCACAAAAAAAGTAGCATCGCTACTTAATTATATTTCTTCTATTGATATTTTAGCACCCACATCAGTTAATTTCTCTATTATGTTTTCATATCCCCTTAGGACGTGGTCTATATCTTTAATAGTTGTTTTACCTTTAGCAGCTAAAGCTGCAAGTATTAAACATGCTCCAGCCCTAAGGTCAGTTGCAGTTACTTTTGCTCCTTTTAATGTAGTTGGTCCTTTTACTTTAATTTTTTTACCAGTTATTTTAATATTCGCACCCATCTTATTTAAATATGGTACATTTTGAAATCTATTTTCATATATAGTTTCTTCTAGAATAGATGTTCCTGTACACTGTGTTAAAAGAGATGTAATAGGTTGTTGTAAATCCGTTGGAAATCCTGGATAACCTAGCGTTTTTAAGTTAACTGACTTAGGTTTTTCTACACGGTTTACAACTATGTAGTTATTACCAATCTCCATTTTAACACCCATCTCTTTTAATTTTAAAGTAAGGGCCTCAACGTGTTCTGGAATTATATTTTCTATTCTAAGATTATCTCCAAGTAGGGCTCCAGCAATTATGTACGTACCCGTTTCTATTCTATCTGGAATAACCTCAGTAAAACATCCATTTAATTTTTCTACACCTTTTATTCTAATTTCGCTAGTTCCAGCACCTGTAATTTTTGCACCCATATTATTTAAGAATGTTGCTACATTTACAATTTCTGGCTCTTTAGCAGCATTTTCAATTATAGTAAGTCCTTTTGCTTTAACTGCAACAAGCATTGTGTTGATGGTTGCTCCTACACTAGGCATATCTAAATATACGTGTCCGCCTATCAACTCTTCGGCACTTATAGTAAATTTATTATCCTTTTCTACTACTTTAGCACCTAAAGCCTCAAATCCCTTTAAGGTTTGGTCAATTGGTCTAGCTCCTATCTTACAACCACCTGGAAAATACATTTCAACATATTTATATTTACCAAGTAATGCAGACATAAAATAGTATGAAGCCCTAAGTTTACTCGATACCTCTTTAGGTATCCCTTTATTTTTTATCCCCTTAGGATTTATAGTTATCATTCCCTCTTCAATATTCACTTTAGCACCTAAATATTTAAGTATTTCATCTAAAGCATCGATATCTGATATGTTTGGGATATTATCTATTTTAACTATGTCATCTGATAATATTGATGCAGGAATTAAAGCAACCGCACTGTTTTTTGCGCCACTTATCTTTATTGTACCAGAAAGAATTTTCCCACCATCTATTTTAATTTGTTTCATAATACCTCCAAGACTACTATATTTTATGATTACTGCCTAAATAGGTGAAAAAGTAGCCTATATAAATTATAACACAAATTAAAATAAAATTATACTATTATAAAGTGTAAATTATACCAAGTATTATTAAACTTATACCGCCCATCAATGTTGCAACTTTACCTATTAATTCATTTAATTTATTTCCAAGTATTAAACCTATATATGTAAATATCAAACTAGTAATAGAAAATATACAAGAACAAAGTAAGAAATTATTGCTTATACTATTTATTCCTATTCCAACAGAAAAACTATCTATACTTACTGCAAGTCCAAATAGAATCATTTCTCCTATCTTCATCTTTTTAATGTTTTCTTCTTTTTTAAATGTCTCTATAATCATGTTTATACCAATAAAAGAGAATATAACAAGCGTTATAATATCCTCATCTATAGGAAGTATTTTTATTATAAAACTTCCTATAAGCATTCCAAATATTGGCATAAAGAAGTGGTATAACCCAACTATTATAGATAATAATTTTATTTCTTTTTTAGTAAGTGAAATAGTGCCGTAAGCAAGGGACAGTGAGAATGCATCCATACTTAGGCTTATTGCAATAAAAAATATGAGTATTATGTTCATAGAATCACCTATAAAATAATACTCATAAATTTTAAAAATATTTATCTATTATAGTTTTAACCATAGTAGTATACTCTACATCTGTTGACTCTTCTGCTTCAATCATACAAAGAGGTGGAAATAAAACACACCACCAGTTGTCACCTAAGCCTTCTCCAAGTGTGACTACTAAAGATTCGTAATATCCCTCGTCATACGCAATTCCCTTAAATTCCTTTTTAGGAAAGTAATTTAATCCAAAATTAACATTAAAAGGCAATTTATAGTTTTCATTTTGTAAAGTTGTGTAAACGGAAGACTCTACATTACTCAAATTATCTTTTATTATACTTCTTGCTTCTTCAATACTTTTAGTGTTTTTAAGTAAATTATACATATCATACTCTATTTTATCTTTAACTTTTAATTTAATATTTTGATCATACTCACTATTTGAATTAGCAATTACTCTTATCCTAATAGCATCATCAGGAATTATATTACTTTCAGCAAATACATTTCCAATTATCATATAAGTTAATATTATTCCTACAAAAAAAATTATTGTTCTTTTCATTTTATCACCTATTTAATATTGAACAATAATTTTTATTTTTATACATTAATCTTTTTAAAGTGGTGAGAGAATGACACGAGCTGAATTAAAGCTATCAGCGCCATTGTTGGCATCCTTAGCACCCCCACTAAGATCAAAGGAGAATACTCCGGCATTAGTCACACCTTTATTTGCATGTCCACGTTTAAACCATGGACAAATGTTAGAGACATAGTTAGCCACATCTCCATACCAACCACTAGTTTCTCCCAAGGCATGACCTTTATAAGATTCATCTGATGCAGTATCTGTTGTATAATTATCAAAATATTTCTCATCTATTCCTTCTAGATTATCTATAAATCCGCTTTGTCCTATCTTTTCTTTATATACGCCCATTACGTATTCAAAAGATCCTCCGCTCATATCATATACACCATATATATTACCTGTTGTTGAAGCCTTTTGCCCTATCTCGGTCGAATAAGTATTCGTACAACTAGCATTACTTTCTGCACTTGCAGTACTTGCTCCTATTCCTGTTATATAATTTGAACAATTGTTTATATATACCTCTTCATTGTCTTTTCCATACTTACTATGGCTTAAATATGCGACTGCTCCCCATTCACTATTTTTCATCATATGAGTATCTGTAATATCATTTTTTAATCCAAAAGAATTATTTGTTCTTGACATAGAGCGTATTACATAAAAGAAGTTTGATATATCATTATATCTCAATGCAACTACATTCGGTAATATTCTTATTTTATCTGCCTCTTCACAGTTTTCATTTGTACAATTCAAATTTTTTGTACCACCCTCTGTATGACTTATCTCAAACTTTCCTACCCATATTCCTGATAGTTGTTCTCCACCAAAATTAAATGCTGGATGGGTATACCATGTATCACCAGTATCACCAGTATATATTGCTGTTCCCTTTTCCTTTTCATATCTATCTACAAACTTTATATCTATTAAACCTGGACTGTTTTTATTATTTCCTGCTGTACTACTTATAGTATATGAATATCTTGGTATCCATACAAACATAGCTAGTACATCAGTTTCTACATCTATTGTTGTACCTGGATTTGCCTTACTTTTGCTTGTATCATTTAATATTACTGCATTTGCCCATTCTTTTTTGTCATAGTTATACCATTCCTGAGTTGTATCAGCTACTTCCCAGTGATCTGTTTTATATGTTATTGGAGTCAATGTTCCGCCCATTAGATCTGGTACATTTGCACCCGTACTATCTTTATATGGATTAGCACTTGTACATCCAGTTATACTTTCGGGTTCTACTTCGTATTTTGTAATTAAATTCCCTTGTTCTCCTTTGTTTGATGTTATTTTTACTTTTAAATCATCTGATATGTTTTTACTAGTGTTTGAATCTATTACATTTTTATCTAATAAACCTGAGTCCTTCAAATCTTTTAGTGTCAAATACTTACATTCTCCGTCTTTTGGTAACTGTGACATATTAGCTGCTATCCACGTTTCTGCTGCTGACTTTATTGAATTTTTTTGTATATTCGATAAATCACCTTTAGCATCGCTTAATAATTTTGTTATTGCTGTTGATGTCAGTAATGCGAGTAGAGATAGTATTACTATTACTGCTAATAACTCTACTAATGTAAAACCTTTTTTCATTTAAACTATCACTCCTATGTTAGCTCTTTTTTAAAACAATTAATGGTAATTTATATATATTTGATAATTCAATTGCTTTCACATATTTATCTTTATTACCATCATCTATAAAATATACTGCTTCTATCTTAGTTCTATATCCATCTAGAGCAATTCTATTGCACACTTTAAAATCTATAAATTCCTGCTCTAGTTGTAAAGGTGTCTTCAAATTAGACATGTCATCATTATCTACAGACATTATATCGTCGTTTTCTGTAATATATAATATATTATCATTATATCCACAAATAAACCCTATTTGATAATCTTCATAATCATTTACTTTGTTTATTTCATCTTTTGTTATTAGTATAGTCTGATATTTTTCATCTATAAACTGATTGTTAGAACATATAAAATAATAATCTTTATTTGGGTCATATTCATAGACATCAGTTATAGTAAAATCCCATATTTTTCTTACAATTAATTTCAAGGCATTATTTAAATCTTTTAAATCATAATTGTTAGAGTGTAGTTGATTATATATATATTCTATTATATTTATACTTTCTTCATCTAACTTAGACATATAATTATTTGTTATATAATTCAAAGAATTAGTTAAATTTTTAATTCCTATTTTTTCATATACAAATTCTTTTTCTTTCTCTTTATTGTGTATTTCTTGTATAAATAGTTCTTCGAAGTTTATAAAATATGCTTGAAATCTTAATTCATCACTAAGTATCTCATATGTTTGTTTAGCATTATCGTAATTAGTATCGTCATAAGCAAATATTTTATTACAAAAATCCTTAAAGTCATTGAAGTTTTCTACATAATTACTATCATCAGGTATTAAGTCTTCTAGATATTGAATTTGTTTTTTATATTTTTCTATTTCTTTATCTATTTCTATATTTAATAGTCTTAATTTATCCTTTTTTAATAGAGTTACTTTTCTTTCCTCTTCTATATTTAGTAGTTTTAATATTTCATCGATATAACCATGTCTTATCATCTGTCTTTTTAAATCCTCATAAATATCGTCAGTTATATATGAATTAAATAATATTAAATTGTTATATTTATCTAATAAATCTTTTTTTAATGATATATCAATGTCTAAATTTTTAAAAAACGGAAAACTAAATTTTGATTGTTTATTATCATTATCCTTTGTTATATCTTTTAGATAAGATTTAACCATCCTATCTAATCTTTCTATTCTTCTATATATATTATTTAATAATGTTTTGGTATTTTCAGCTAATGTTTCATTACAAGTTAAAATTTGTTCACTATCTATATAATTATAAAATTTAAATATATCTTCTACTATATCGTTTAAATCTTCTGGTAGTCCATTATATTTATTTATGTTTATATTATGGTATCTCCTATGATTTTCACTTCTCAATCTAGACAACCTTGCCTGAGATTCGAACTCATCTTGCAATTCCTCATCGCCTATTAATTCGTATATTTTTTCTATATCTTTATTTAAATCAATATTCTCCAAAAAGGCATTATCGTTTTCTAATGTATCATAATTATCTATATCTTTCATTTCAACACCTCTTTATTCTATAAACATTTTACCATATTAATAATTTTTTTACAATAAAGATTTAAAAAGAACACTAAAATGTGTCCTAAATATCTAAAGTATATGGATCTGCAAATGTTCCAGTACCACCCGTTACATATGTATATGGAGAAAGTGTTATAGTTGGAAGAGTGGCAGGTATAAGATCTGTTCTAGAGGTTATACTCCCACTATTATATAAGTTATACATAAAACTATTATCATAATTTTTAAATCTATTTATAAAATAAAAACCTGCCGTATCCTTTCTTCCTATAAACATCTCACCATAATATGGAAGTCCTACATAAACCTCAATTTCACCATCATAAGTTCGTTTTGGAAAAACATCGTTTGGATTTGTATTTAAATTGCTATAATCAGAGCCATCTCCAGCAGTATATAAATTATATTTTGTTTTTATTATCATATCTTTTGATTTATCACTAAACCAATTATAAAAACTATTATCTGCATTATTTAAAAAGTATCCAATATTTTCTCCAGTATTTATTTCAAAATCCCCACTGCCTCCATTAGGGTTAAAAATATATCCTTTACATCCACCATCATAGTATCTATACCACCATCCAGTATCTCCCCACTCTTCTTTGTATGTATACAAGCAACTAGTAAGTGGATCTCCAGAATCTATACTGTAAAAAGGAATACGATTCCCATCTTGAGCAATATCTTGAGGCAAAGAAGTTAACGTTGTCTCTCTTCTTAATTTTATACTTCCATCTTCATTTATGCTTATTATTCTATATATAATTTTATCTGTAGTCATTTTTATATTTACATCGCTTAAAGGAGTTGTCAGTGTACTAGAATATGGATTATTAGATTCATCCATGTATACAAAATCTCCAACCTTTGCATGGTTTAAAAATTCACTTTCTTTTATGCTTCTTTCACTTGTAAGAATATATGGATCACCTTTAGTACCTTTACCACTTCTAACTAGTACATTATCTTTTAAACTTATTACAGGGTGTATTGTCTTATCCGAACTAACCACACTCGTAGATAGCGTGGTAGAGGCTACCCACATTTTGGATTTATCCTGTGTTGGTGTGATTAACCATTTATTATTACTTAGTTGTAAAAAACCATCTGAATTTATATTTTCGGCATCATAAGTGTATATATAATCTTCATATGTTAAAAGTCCTACTTTTTCTTTTAGTTTATTTGTACAACTTTCCATTTTTGTATAAGAACTTGGGTCTACATCAACTGCATCTACACAAAAAGTTGTATCTGTTATTAAATCTGTCCTATCTAAAGCATTATAAAATACTTCATTTAACCACTTTTTTACCCAAGAGTTTTTATAATCGTTATCTTTACCATAAGAAATAACTGTAATAGGATAATCATTTACAAGCTTAATAGAGTTATTATTATCATTAGTTTCTATTACTCTCCATACTTGTCCAGAATATAATACATAGTTGTTAGAAATAGTTTTTCCATATAACTTGTTTACTATTTCTCCATTTATTTTTACATTCATTTTTATATAATCTTCATTACTTTCTATTAACTCTTTTAAGGTTTTATAATCTCCTTTATCTCTTCCTTCATAATATAATATTTTACTGCCTTTATAATTATCAAATTTTGATGTTACTATTACATTATTATCTAAATCTTCATCTGTATTTTCAATATACCCTTTATTCTTTAATTCCCTTAAACTAATTGTTTCTGGATATTTTAATCCATTTAAATCATATTCACTTTTTAAATATAAATCAGCAGCATGTTCTATTAAACTAAAGGATCTTTCTTTTGTTTTTTCTTTTGATTCACTTATTAAATTTAATATTTGGGGTACTGCTATTAATGCTATAAATGCTAATATTAATAATACTGCTAATAACTCTACAAGGGTAAATCCTTCATTCTTCATAAACAATCACCTATCTTCTATCATTATTTTATCACTACCCC
>CANRBR010000028.1 GCA_947628915.1 uncultured Bacilli bacterium
GTATTATCTATTTCATCAGTGTATGAGGCAGTTCCATTTTCATTTACATTTTTATCTACAAACTTTATATCTATTGCCCCTGGATTATTTTTATCACTTCCTGCTGTACTACTTATAGTATATGAATATCTTGGTATCCATACAAACATTGCTAGTACATCTGACTCTCCTCCATTTGAGTCCGGTATTATTACTTTATCTCCCGATTCTTTTTTTATATCCTCTTTTAGTATTACTGCATTTGCCCATTCTTTTTTGTTATAGTCATACCACTCATCTGTTATATCCGCTACTTCCCAGTGGTCCTCATTATATATTACTGGAGTTAGTGTATTATTTAATAGATCTGGAATGTTTGCACCACTATTATCTGTATATATTCCATATGCATAATCTACATCATGACCATTTACTTTACACTTATTTAATGATATAGTTCCATTTTCATATATTTTTCTTATACTACACTCTACTCTATTTCCTTCATACTCTATTTCTAAATCTTCTATATCTTTAGGGATTTCTCCATTATTCTTTAATGAGTAATCTGCTATTGCATTTTCTATTGCTTTTGCATATAGTTCTATACTTCTTTCATCACTCTCTTTTTTAGTACTTCCTATTATATCTAATATTATTGGAACTGCTATTAATGCAATTATTGCTAGTATTACTATTACTGCTAGTAATTCTACAAGAGTAAATCCTTCATTTTTCATAAATCTATCACCTATCTTCTATCATTATTTTATCACTACCCACTGTAAGAAGCAAAATGGGGAAAAATTGAAAATATTAAACAAATTTATAATATTATATTTCAAGTTTAAACGGATCATCTATACTTCCCGTACCACTTATAATCCTTACATTAGATTTTAAATTTATTACTGGTTTAGCATATATACCATAATCTTCACAAGATATTGGAGAATCACTAATACAACTTATAGGATTAAAAATTCCATTACCATTTTCAATGACAACAACCTGATCTGAAAGATAATTTACATGTGTAATTGTCCAAAGACGAGCATAGTCGTCAATCCAACCAGTTCCATTACAAGCAGAATTATTATAATCACCAAAATTTGATAAATGGATGTTTTTTGAACATTCATCACTCGTTGCATAAATATAATCACTTGGATAAACTAATCCTACATAACCTTCCCATGTTGCAGGATTAGTTCCATATGTATCTGTTCCTCTTTCTTTTTTATATGCTTCTTTTGCTAATATATCTAAGGATGAAAAACCTCCTAAATGCCATGTTGTTTTTTCTATCATATTTTTTGCTTCGTCTGCTAAGATTGTCCAATAACTTCCATCTTTATCTGCATTATTTACTTCCGTAGAATTTAAATACTTCATTAAAATAGAATTTGTCCAATCATTATTAGAATAATTCCAGTCTGCCCAATTATGATCAACTTCATCTTCCCAACCATATGATGTTGTAACATAATAATTGCTTATTAATTTAACATATCCATCTACGTATCCTATTATTCTCCAAGTTTCATTATTAAATGTTACATAGTTATTTGGATTTTTACCCCTATATCTAATATTTCCATATTCATCTTTGAATATATTTTCTTTAGTTGTATCTTGCGCTAACACTTCCTCTAATTTTTGTTTTGCTGCATTTGTTTGTTCAATACTATCACAGGTAAAATCTATTGATTCACTTTCTACTTTACCACTTTTAAATGTTATATCTCCTTTACATGGTTTTTCTCCTGTTGTTTCTACTATATTGGATTAAATTCACTTGTAAAATTTTCTTTTACTATTGCATTCTCTACTGCATCTATGTATAACTCTTTACTCCTCTCTAAACTTTCTTTTTTTGCATCTCCTATTATATTTAATATTATTGGGACCGCTATTAGTGCAATTATTGCTAGTATTACTATTACTGCCAAGAGTTCTATAAGTGTAAAACCATTCCTTTTCATAATTTCCTCCTTTACTGTTTTGCTTATATATATTATTATATCTTGTATAATTATATTTTGCAAGTATAATATATTATTCTTTTAGAGTTTATACAATGTGTATTAATATACGTAAAATAGACAAGTCTCCTTGTCTATTTCTCTTTCTCAATCCTTATAAATAAAGGTTTTGGATCGTTTAATTTATCTCCTACTTTTAGTTTACCAAACTCATCTATTGAATCATATGATGTCTCTTTAGTATTAAGTTGATTAAATATTTCTTTTGATGTATCAGGTAAGAATGGACTTAAAAGTACTGCTCCTATTCTAATAGATTCGAGTAAATTATATATTACCTTTTTAAGTCTATTTGTATTTCCTTCTTTAGCAAGTGTCCAAGGTGTAGTTTCATCTATATATTTATTACACCTTCTAAATATTTCAAATACATTATCTATTGCATCTGCTATTCTTATTTCATCAATATTCTTTTCTACTTTTTCTTTAGCTTTTAATACTGTATTTATTAAATCATTATCTATATCTTCTATAGCATCACTATCACTTACTATATTATCAAAGTATTTTTTATTCATAGATATAGTTCTATTTACTAAGTTTCCTAATATGTTAGCAAGGTCTGAGTTATATCTTTCTTCTATCAATTCATAAGTTATATTTCCATCATTAGCAAATGGTGTTTCATGAAGTACATAATATCTTATAGCATCTACCCCATACTTTTCAACTAAATCATCTGCATATATAGCGTTCCCTCTACTTTTACCAATCTTATCGTTATTTGAAAGTAACCATGGGTGTCCAAATATCTGTTTTGGAAGTTCTAAATCTAAACTCCATAAGAAAGCAGGCCAGTAGATACTGTGAAATCTAACTATGTCCTTGCCTATGAGGTGTAGATCACATGGCCAATACTTTTTAAACTCATCACTAGAATTATCTACATCATATCCGATATTAGTAATATAATTTGTAAGAGCATCAAGCCATACATATACTACATGTTTATCGTTGAATGGTACTTTTATTCCCCAATCAAATGAAGTACGAGATATGCATAAATCCTGTAAACCTGGCTTAATAAAGTTATTTAACATTTCATTTCTTCTTGAATCAGGTTGAAGAAATTTAGGATTATCCTCAAGAAGTTTTTCTAATCTTTCCTGATATTTTGAAAGTCTAAAGAAATATGTCTCCTCACTTGCCTCTTTAACCTCTCTACCACAGTCAGGACACTTTCCATCAACTAATTGTGATTCAGTCCAAAAAGACTCACAAGGAGTACAGTATAATCCTTTATACTCTCCTAAATAAATATCGCCCTTTTCATACATTTTTTTAAATATTTTTTGTACTTCACGTTCGTGAATTTCATCAGTAGTTCTAACAAATCTATCATAACTTGTATTCATCACATCCCAAATTCTCTTTATTTCACTAGATACTTCATCTACAAATTCTTTAGGTGTTTTTCCAAGTTCTTTTGCTTTTAACTCTATTTTCTCACCGTGTTCATCAGTACCAGTTTGAAAATAAACATCATACCCTTCTAATCTTTTAAAACGAGCAATCGCATCAGCAAGTACTATCTCATATGTATTTCCTATATGAGGTTTACCTGATGTATAAGCAATAGCCGAAGTTATATAATATTTTCCTTTTTCCATAATATCCTCCTATTTTTAACAACTTATCTATCTAACATGTTGTACCACATAAGTCAAGTTTGTGTGGTACATTGTGTACACTATTTATCAGATGTCCTATCTTTTTCACTTATTATATCATCATCTGTCTTTAAATATTTTATAAATATTCCTTGACACATAGCATCTCCTTTTTTTACTATGTAATCTTTATCCCCTTCATTTTGTATTCTAATCCACATATGTCCTTCATTACTATTATTATTGTAATAATCTTTATCTATTACTCCAACTTGGTTGCACATCCGAACATTATACTTAAATCCCATACTACTTCTATCAAGTAAAAATAGGGCATCATCGTCTTCCATAATAACTTTAACTCCAGTAGGTATCTTTTTTATCTCACCAGGCTTTAATGTATAATCAAATATTGCATAAAAATCATAACCTGCTGCATATTTAGTATCTCTTTTTGGAAGTATATAAGAATTATATAAATCTATATTATCCTCTATATCTTTTTTAAACTCATTAAAACTAATCTTTTCAAACTTTCTCATACTATCTCTCCTTTAAAAAACCTCACATCCTAGTATAAGGACGTGAGGAATGCGTGGTACCACCTTAATTTATGCATAATGCACCTTTAAAGCTATAACGTGCTTAAACTTAAAACTCCAGACCCATTCGAAATACCTTGTAATACCTAATCTCACCAACATAGGCTCTCTTTAATTACTCTAGTATTCTTCTTCCCTTCATCGCTTTAAATAATTTAAATTCACACACATTGTAGCACATTTTCTCCTATTGTTCAAGATATTTTGTCATAAAAGATGAAACAATACTTGCCATTTGCATCTCCGTATCACCTAATTTCTCATTTTCACTAATTATAAGTATCATACCTGTTGCTTCTCCATTGACAAGTATTGTAGACATAACATAACTACAAGTTAATGTATCATCAGAAGTTATTTTTAACTCTTTAAAATGATTTTCAATCATTTTTTCTCTTCTTTTTATAGAATCAGTTATAAAGTCACTTATATTTTTATTTATATATTCTTTTTTAAGTGGTCCACTTCCTGCAACTATGCTGTCTGTATCTGTTATAAATATACTGTGCTTCATAAATGTATATATTGCGTCAGTTAACTCTTGTGCTAAATCATTAATCTTATTCATCATAGAATATTTTTTAAGTATTACTTCATCGTTTTGTACAAATATTTCTAAATTATCTCCTTCTTTAATTCTTAAATTTTTTCTTATTTCTTTAGGTATTACTACTCTACCTAAATCATCAATTCTTCTTATAACTCCAGTTGCTTTCATAATTTCCTCCTAAAGTTATTTTGTATTAAATACTTATATTTATTCTTGATTTTTTAAATTTTAAGTTTACAAATATAAATTACTATAATATTTATTCTGAATCTTTTTCTAATCTTTTTTCAATGTCTTCAATACTTGGAAGTGTATTTTCTAAAAATTCTGGAATTTCTGATAATATCTTATATTCACTTACCCCAATAGGTTTATTAATATCTTTTAAAGCAAGTTCTGCTGTTACTTTCTTTTTATCTTTGCAAAGCAATATTCCAAATGTTGGATTATCGTTTTTATCTTTAATATATTTATCTACCGCACTTAAATAAAAATTAAGTTTACCCACATATTCAGGTCTAAATTCGGTTGCTTTTAATTCAATAACTACATAACATCTAACTTTTAAATTATAAAACAACAAGTCTATATAATAATCTTCATTTTCTATTTCTAAATGATATTGTCTACCAACAAATGCAAATCCATTACCTAGTTCTAACAATAGCTTAGTTATATTAGAAGTTAATTCTCTTTCGATATCTAGCTCTTTTAAATCGTTATCTGCAGTTATAAAATCAAAAATATAAGGATTCTTTAAAAGTTCTTTTGCTTGATTACTATTAGAAACAGGTAAAGTTTCATCAAAATTAGTAGTTTTGTTTTCTAAAAGGGCTTGTCTTTCATATAACTTAAGAGAAATTTGATGAGTTAATATAGAAACAGACCAACCATTTTCAACTGATTCTTTTGCATACCACTTTCTAATTTTTTTATCTTTGATTTTATCTAATAATATTTGATTATGATTCCAAGATAATTTTGCAAGGACTCCTTGCAAAAATTCATCATTTTCGTATTCAGTTGCAAACTTTTGCATATATCTTAAGTTTCTAGCAGACATTCCCTTTAAAGTTGGAAATTCTATTTTTAAATCTTTTGCTAAAGTATCAATAAAAGATGCTCCCCATTTATTATTTTCAATCAATTTTAAACCTATATTATAATACATTAAAATTAAATCTTTATTAGCATTTAAGACAATTTTATTTCTAGTAACTAATAAAGTATTTTTTATATCGTTTAATACTTCAAAATATTTTTCATTATTTTCTAACATAATTATTCTCCCTTACTTAATTATTTGCAACACAATTATACTATATATCTATATATGAAAACAAGCGAACAAACTAATTTTTTTAAATTTTTAAGTTTGACAAATAAATAGGAGTGTGTTATTATGTATGTAGTGAGGGAAACTTCATATAATAAAAAAGGAATACCTAGTTTTGCTGATAGGTACTATCCTAAAATTTTAGATTTGTACCGACTATACAGTTGGTACTATTTTTATTAGAATGATTAAAATCACTATAATAAGGAGTATTATGATAGTACAAAGATATTTCTCTTGTTTTCTCATAACTTCACCTCCTTCCACTTCACAAAGTAAAGGAGAATAGTACCTAAATTAACCAAATATTCCAATTAGATTATACTATATATCCATATACAAAAACAAGCGAACAAACTAAATTTTTTTTAATTTTGAAGTTTGACAAATAAACGGGAGTGTGTTATTATGTATGTAGTGAAGGAAACTTCATATAATAAAAAGGGATACATTTGATTTTCTCGGTCAAGTGTTTACTCTAATCTAATGATTTGGGAAAACACCGTAATCAAGCTGATTCGGTGTTTTCATTTAAGTTAGTCTTTTTTAAGGACTATGATTGTATATAATACAATAACTGCAAAAGCAATTACTAATTCCATTAGAATTAATCCTTTCTATAGATTTTTTATCCATAGAAATCACCTCCAATCTTTATAAAATAAAGACTAGAGTAAAACACCTTTAATCAAATGTATCAATATAATTATATACTGTTCGTGAACTCCAAGTCAACACATTTATATAATAAATTTACTTTAATTTATAGTTGACAGAGCAAAACGGGTGTGTTATTATGTATGTAGTGAATGTCGTCTCTAAGTTACGAATTACACTCTAAATAAATGAGTGACTATTTTTATCGCTAATACCAGTAAGGTAGATAGTAATATTATAGTGGTGAACTTTAAAACCCTTATTATAAAAGCTAGTTTACGTTTTTTAATCCTTTTGCTCTTAAGGATAAATGGCGACATCCACTTTAAATATTTTTATTAACTATATACAAACTAATAAATTAAGTTTTTATTTTTTTGTCACTTTTTGGCACTCGCACTTGACAAGTGCTAAAATACGAGTATAATGTTTATAGAGGTGGTTTAAATGGATAATAATATGTATGGTGAATCATTACAAAACGTACTTGAAAAATATGGACGTGATATTGTTGAAGCAGCAAAAGATGGAAAGATAGACCCAGTAATAGGAAGAGATGAAGAAATCAGAAATATAACTCGTATACTATCTCGTAAAACAAAAAACAATCCAGTACTTATTGGTGAACCTGGTGTTGGAAAAACTGCTATTGTTGAAGGACTTGCTCTTCGTATAGTTAAAGGAGATGTTCCAACTAGCTTAAAAGATAAAACAATATGGGAGTTAGACATGGGGGCACTTATTGCAGGTGCTAAATATCGAGGTGAGTTTGAGGAAAGATTAAAAGCAGTACTAAAAGAGATAAAAGACTCTGATGGAAGGATAATACTATTTATAGATGAAATACACTTAATAGTTGGTGCGGGTGCACTAGAAGGTGCGATGGACGCAGGAAACTTACTTAAACCAATGCTTGCACGTGGAGAAATACTATGTATAGGTGCGACTACTTTCAGCGAATACAGAAAATATATTGAAAAAGATGGCGCACTAGAGCGTAGATTTCAAAAAGTATTAGTTCAAGCACCTACTGTACTTGATACAATAACTATACTTCGTGGATTAAAATCTAGGTTTGAGTTATATCACGGAGTAACTATTAAAGATAAAGCCTTAGTATCAGCTGCTACACTTTCAGATAGATATATAACCGATAGATTCTTACCTGATAAAGCAATAGACTTAGTAGATGAGGCATGCGCAACTATAAAAGTACAAATGGAATCAGTTCCAACTGAACTAGATACATTAACTAGAGAAATTATGCAACTACAAATTGAAAAAGAAGCTTTAAAGAAAGAAAAAGATGAAATATCTAAAAATAGAATTAATGAGATAAATGAGAAGTTAGATAAGTTAAAAGATAAAGAACAACAACTAAGAAATGACTGGGAAGAAGAAAAAAATATAAATGTTAAAATAAATAAAAAGAAAGAAGAAATAGAAAAAGCTACTTTTGAGTTAGAAAAAGCAGAAGATAATTACGACTATGAGAAGGCTGCAATATTAAGGCATGGCACACTACCTAAACTACAAAAAGAATTAGATGAGTTAAATGAGAAGAATAAAAGTGAAATACTAAGTGATGTAGTTGATGATGAATCTATTGCTAGTATAGTTTCTAAATGGACTAATATTCCTGTAAGTAAACTAGTTGGTGGTGAGAAAGAAAAACTTCTTCACTTAAAAGAAAATATGGCTAAAAGAGTTAAAGGACAAGACAGTGCTCTAGAACTTGTAAGTGAAGCTATAAAAAGAGCAAGAGCAGGTATTAAAGATCCTAATAGACCAATTGGTTCATTTATATTCTTAGGTCCTACTGGTGTTGGTAAAACAGAGGTTGCAAGAACACTTGCAGCAGAACTATTTGATGATGAAAAACACATAGTTAGAATAGATATGAGTGAGTACATGGAAGCGCATTCAGTCTCAAGACTTGTAGGTGCTCCTCCAGGATATGTTGGATATGATGAAGGTGGACAACTTACTGAAGCAGTAAGAAGAAATCCATATAGTATAGTACTTTTTGATGAAATAGAAAAAGCACATAAAGATGTATTTAATATATTACTTCAAATACTAGATGATGGTAGAATTACTGATTCGCAGGGTAGAACTGTTGACTTTAAAAACACTATTATAATAATGACATCTAACTTAGGTAGTGAATATATATTAAATAATGATTCCAATTCAAATGAACTAGTTATGGAAGATTTAAGACATACATTTAAACCAGAATTCATAAATAGAATTGATGAAATCATTATATTTAATAGTCTATCTAAAGAAGTATTATATGATATATTAGATAATATTATTAAAAACATAGAAAATAGACTTTCTAATATGCATATATCTATTAATTTAACTGATAAAGCTAAAAAATATATAATTGATAATTCTTATGATGAGAAATATGGAGCAAGACCTATGAAAAGATTTATAAGTAAAAATATAGAAACTTTACTTGCTAATACAATTATAGAGGACAATATATCTTTTGGAGATAATATCACAATAGACGTTGATAATGATAGATTCATAATAAAATAGACAGGTATAATACTTGTCTATTTTGCTATATTCTTATAATACAAATTCTTACAACTTTTGTATTTAAGTAAACCCTTATAACTAGATAACTTATTTTTATATTCATTATTATTAATATAATTATTATTTAATAATAACTTCATATTTTTAACCTTTCTTTTAAAATTCTTTTTTGTTCTATTTCTAAGTTTAATTATTACTTTATTATTTTTCAAATAAAACCTATATCCTAAAAAATCTATTCCATTTTTAATACTATCAATTTTTGTTTTATTTATATTGAGTTCTAATTTATATTCTAATAAAAATTTTTCTATATTATTTAAACAATATTCAAGATATTTCTTATCTTGATGAATTATAACAAAATCATCCATATAATTGATTAAATATTTAATATGTAATTTTTCTTTTATAAAATGATTTAATTCACATAAATATATAAGGCCAAAATTTTGTGATGTTTGATTACCAATACTTACACCCTTCCCAAACTTATATAAAGGTATAGCAATTGTTTCTTTAATTAAATATTCATTATTTAAATGCTTTATTCTTTTTTGTTTTAAATTATTAATCTCTTTATTTATATATTCTAAATTACTGCTATCTATAATATTATCTAATATATTTATTGCATCTTTATCTTTAATGTGTTTTCTAAGTATATTTTTTAAAATATTATGGTCAATACTATAAAAATATTTTTTAATGTCTATTTTAAGTATATAAAAATTATTATATTTAACTTTTATCTCATTAAGATATTTTTTTAATAATTTTATGCCATAACTGGTTCCTCTTCCTTTTCTAGTAGCAACCATACTATCTATATATTTTGGTTCAAATACTTTATTAAGTATATACTTAGATACTAAGTGATTAATTATTTTATCTTCTATATTTAAACTCATAACTATTCTACATTTAGGGTCAGTAATCATAAAAATGTTGTATTTATCAAATACAACATTTTTGCTTTCTAATTTATTTTTTATATTATCAATATGTTCTGATTTATAAGTTTCGAACCTATCCACTAGTTTCTTGTTTCTAACTCTCATGCACACTTTATCAGTCATTTTTATTATATTGTTTAAATCTAACATATCATTATACAAATTATTTAACCTCTTCATATTTAAACCATCCTCTAACCATTTTATCTATTTCTATTAAATGATTTGTATAACTAATAAACTTTTTATTATTTATTAAATCTTTTCTTAGTGCCTCCTCAAGATAAAAATTAAGCATTTGTATATTGACTATTATTTCTTTCTTATCACTTTTTTCTTGAAATATATTTGCTCTATAAATACATTCTAATATGTTATAACAACTATCTATTATTCTCGTTTTTAAAACGTTATAACTATTTGGAAAATTAATAGTATTTTTTTCTATATATCTTATAGTCTTTCTAGCAACTCTACCAATTATTAAATTATCATGAATTTTATATTTCTCATACATAGATACCTCCACAAATAAAAAAGTAGTAACTATAGAAAATAAAGAGGTTCAATTAATTTACTAATCTAAATTTTCATTTACTACACTATTTTGTGTCACCACAAGGAATATCCATGTTTCTAGACTATATTTATTAATCACTCAATAAAATAGAAACTAGAAAATCTGAGGGCAGGGCAACTACTAATTGCAATAGAAAGTGCCATCGCTATCCACATTGCATTCGCTCGCGTCATCGTTCACATTCACATTGCCATCAGAATTGGCATTGACATTGAGCGACCCAACATTGCAGTTAGAGTTAGAATCAGAAAAAGAACTGTCCTTTTATTCTGGATATCCTTATAAAAATATCATTAGATATTTTTACCAATTATTAATTCTATTTTAGTTATTATATTATCAATATTATTATCAAGCAATCTATCGTTTAATGTATCATATATTTTATCTGCTCTAATACCTTTTAATATAATACTATTGATATTAAAATCATAGTTATTATATTCATTATCTTTAAATCTTTTTTCTTTTATTTCTTTATTATCTATTATAGTATAATTAATATTACCAATTAACCTTAATACATAATCTAATCTATTTAATGGAAATCCAACTTTTATTTTATCTTTAATTCTTTTTATTTTATATCCAAATAATTTATTTAGTATTAAAGCATCTTTATCAAAGGTCTCATAAAAACTGCCTACTTTAATAAATAATATATTATCTTTATATTCTAGCCTATATTTATAATATGTTTCTAACATAATTCATTCTCCTTTAATTACATCATACAACATACTACAAAGCGTCTGTCAATGTCCCAAAGAGACATCGACACCTTGTGCCTACACTAGCGTTCGGCACTATTTAATTTGCCTTACGGCAAATTGGGATTAAAGACTATAGATACCTGAGGGCAGGGCAACTACTAAGTGCAATAGAAAGTGCCATCGCTAACCACATAGCAATCGCTCGCGTCATCGCTCACATACACATCGCCACCAGAATTGGCATCGACAATGAGCGACCCAACATCGCAGTCAGAGTAAGAATCAGAAAAAGAACAAGAACTAAGACTAGATGCAAAAACTTTTTTCATTATTTCTTGATTTTCTTTATATGATACTCCTTCATCTCCTCCTTTTAAACAATATTCATTTCCGGTTCTTTTAAAGCAAGCATATGCCGCTGATACAGTAGTTCCATCTGTATCTAACCTTAGGTAATAAGTTTTTCCTCTTGGTGGTGTTTTTGATAATTCTTCTGGTAAAGTAGTTCCTCCTACTTTTAAGTTTTCTTCATAATCATCATATAACCAATACCCATAATATGTACCTGGCATTATTCGTTTCTCTCCATATTCATATTCTACTGGTTTATCATTTACTGTACATCCATTTAACCATATAGTTCCATCACTATATAT
>CANRBR010000029.1 GCA_947628915.1 uncultured Bacilli bacterium
CCCCTGTCAATACTTTTTAGCAAATTTTTATAAAAATAAATACTTAAATCGTATTTATTTCATCAACATTATTTATATTTGAATATATAATCTCTATATTATAATCATAATTATAATAAGATTTTAAGTCTATAATAACATGATTTATATAATCTAGACTCTCAACTGTTATATTTGCACTAATAACACTACAGTCTACTAAACCACAATTATTTTCTATGTTTAATAACTCAAAGTATTTTTGAATTAACATATTATATATAGTTTTTTCACTCTTATCTTTATATGTAGTTTTTTCTATAAATTCACTGTTTTTTATTATATTTTCAATATTATTATATGAGTAAGAATCAATATTAAAATCTATTTCTTGTATTTCATTTTTCATACCATTTTCAATAACATATAACTTATCTTCTTCTTTATAATAATCAAGATTATTATATTTAAAAGTGTTTTTATTATCTTTATAAGTACCAGTAACCTCTAGAATATTATTGTTATCATTAATTTTATATATATATTCATAACTAGTTACTTTATTTTCTTTATCACTAGAATTATCTTCCCTAATATAATTAGGTTCACTACTTGTCCTTATGGCTGTTATTACAAATATGAAAAATATAGCATATATTCCTAAAATTATTAAAGACCTTTTTTTAGGATTTTTCAAACCTTCTTTTATACTTCTTAAAAAATGCATACTAACCTACTATCTTTCCTATTAAAGTATCTTTTATACCGTTTAAAAAATCTTTAGCTTTCATTTTAGGTTTACCTTCTGGTTGTATTAAAGTTAAAACAATAACGCCATTACTAGTTTTAATTCCTATTCCTTCATTATAAATCTTAACTATTTCTCCATTAAATTTTTCAGGAAAATATTCTTCTACAATAATTGATTCCCACACCTTTATTCTCTTGCCATCTAAAATTAGATATGCACCTGGAAAACTATTTAATCCTCTTATTTGGTTATAAATCTCTAAACTAGTTTTACTAAAATCTATTTTTTCATCATCAGGCTTTATTATAGGAGCAAATGTAACTTTAGATGAATCCTGAGGAACTCTTTTATTTGTACCATCAATTATACTTGGAAGAGTTTCTATTAATAACTCACTACCTAATTTACTTAATTTATCGTGTAGAGTACTTGCAGTATCTGTATCAAGTATATCTAGTTCTCTTTGCTCTATTATATCTCCATCATCCATACCTTTTGCCATATACATAATAGTTATACCAGTTTTCTTAAAACCGTTTAGTATTGCTCTATGTATTGGCGCTCCTCCTCTAAGTTTTGGAAGCAATGATGCGTGTACATTAATACATCCAAGTCTTGGATAATTTAAAAGTTCTTCTGGCAATATTTGACCATAAGCACATGTCACTATTAAATCCGGTTCTAAATCTATTATTTCTTGATACTCTTCTTTTATTTTTTTTAATTGAATAACTAATATATCGTGTTGTTCAGCAAGTAGTTTCACTGGAGGCTTTGCTAGTTTACCACTTCTACCTACAAGTTTATCTGGCTGAGTTACAACTGCTTTAACTTTATAGTTTTTTATTAATGCATCAAGTACTGGAACACTAAAATCAGGTGTACCCATAAAAACAATTTTTAATTCTTTTTTTATTTCGATATCCTCTATATTCATTTTATCACCAATATAATTATATTATAAAATAAGAAAAAAAGATAGAATAAATCAATCTTAAAGTATTATACATAGTATAAAAAATATAACTCCTAGAAAAGCAGTGGCATAAGTTATAAATAACTCTCCTCCTCTTTCTTTTCTATTCTTAAATAAATCACTATTACCTCCAGTAATAATAGAAGAAGCACCTTCTGCTTTACCACTTTGTAAAAGTACTATAGCGATTATTAGTATTGATACTATAATTAATAAAGTTGTCATAAGTCCTCCTAACAGTTAATAATTTACCATAAATTAGGATATAAATCAAGATTTATTTATCACATATATAGTTTTATTATCTAAATCTATACTACTTACTATCTTATCCATATCCTTTTTGTTTATCTCATCTATGTGTTTATAATCATCTAGTATAACCTCATCATAGTTTATTATATTGTTTACTATCTTACTATTTATAGAGTATATACTATCACTATTATATATTGAGCCACTTTTCTTAACTTTCTTCTTTCTAGTTAACTCACTTTCAGTTACATTTAAGTTTTTTAACTCTTCTTCTATTAGGTTTAATACCTTATCAGTATCATTTGTTTCAACCATAACTATTAATAGAATATGCTTATCTGTATTTATTAATGTGTAGTCTATATCATGAGTAGTTAAGTTCATATTCTTTAAATCCTCATTTAACTTAGATGTACTACCTAACTTCAAGTCAAATAGTATGCTTAAATATCTTTTAACTTCTTGAATACTTTTTTTAATCTTACTTGCATCTATCTTATATCCAATACCTAGTTTAGATATTTCTATATCCATATTTGCTTTATCAGTCTTTTTTTCTACTTTATTAGGTTCGTTATACTCTTTTACTTTAATCCCACTAAATTTATCAAATTCCTTTTTTTCTTGATTGACCTTTATTATGTTGATAGTCTCCTCTGGGTCTACATTACCAGTTATTACTAAAAACATATTTGATGGATGGTAGAAAGTATTATAACAGTTATATAAGTCTTCTTTAGTTATAGAGTATACATCTTTTATAGTACCTGCTATTGGATACTTTATTGGATGATTTATAAACGAATTATATATTATTTTATCGTACATTTTAAAGAATGGGTCATCGTCGTACATCTTTATTTCCTGCTCTATTATACCCTTTTCTTTTTCTACATTTTCATCTGTAAAGTATGGGTCTTGTACATAGTCTAGTAAGTAGTTTATATTTTCTGCAAATGAATTAGAACCACTAAAAAGATAAGTAGTTTTATAGTTTGATGTATTGGCATTTGCGTCACATCCTCTTTCAGAATAGAATGTGAATGGGTCAACGCCATCTTTTTGTTCAAACATTTTGTGCTCCAAAAAGTGAGCAACTCCAAGTGGTACTTTAATCATTTTCTTAGAACCATTCGGTATAAATTCTTGATTTACTGAGCCAAACTTAGTATTAAATGTAGCATACACGCTATTTACATTATCTTTAGGTACTATAAATACTCTAAGGCCGTTAGTTAAAGTCTCTTCGTATAATTCTAAATCTAATTTTTCTAAATTACTTTTTTTCATTGTCCTCACCCTCTAGTAAGTATATAGTATCTAAGTGTATTTTACTCGATAACTTTACTACATCATTCATAGTAACTTTATTAATTTTTTCAAATCTATCTTCTAAGTTATCACTTTTCAAATACTCTATTCCAGCATATAAACTAAGTAAACTACTCTCACTATCTTCTAGTTCTTTTAAACTGTTTATATAAGTTATTTTAGCTTTAATTATATCATCGTTCGTAAATTTACCCTTTCTCATATTAGATACTTCTTTTTTTATTAAAGTAAGGGCTTTTTTAAAGTCGCTTTTATTTATTCCAGCCTTGATTAAAAGTATACTATTTAATGGCTGTGCGATAGAAGAAATATAATAACAAAGACTATTTTCTTCTCTTACTGTTTTAAAGAGTTTTGAATCAGGCCCTCCACCAAGTATATATGAATATACATTTAAAACATATCTAAGTTCAAAATTAGTCATCTTATCTATTTTAAATCCTAAAACTAGTTTACTTTGATTAATCTTTTGTTTTTCTTTAAAAGTTTTAGGGATAAGTCTATGTTTTTTAGGCGTTATGAAATGAGACTCAGATGGCTTTTTAAATGTATTTATAGATTTGAAGTTATCCTCTATTACTTTTTTAATATGTCTTTCGTTTACATTACCGATAACAAATATATCTATAATATCACTTCTAAGTATAGACTCATAGTATTTATATAAATTTTTACTATCTATATCTTTCAAATCTTCTAAATAACCTACACCTCTATATGAAATATAAGAATTAGGCTCCATTACTTCTAACATTCTATTTCTTGAATATAAATCAGGGTTTTCTTTTTGAGAAATTATGTTATCTTTAAGTAAGTTATATGCCTGTTTAAAGTTTTCTTCACTAAACTTGATTACATTTCTATTTCTTTCTATATTAGGTTTAAATATAATATCTGATAAAAACTTAATAGATTCATCAAGCATGCCTTTTTCAGTATATTCTTCGTTTAAAAATGTTGCTTCAAAATTCATTACATTATACTTACCTGATATATAATTTACGCCTTTGTAATATAAATCGTATAAGTTCTCTGTTTCTATTGTCATAAGTCTTTTACTAGGGTAATTGCTAGTAGACTCACAGAGCATATTTACAATCATATTCCTATATGTTATATCTTTTTTATCTAATTTTCTTTTAAAGTTTACTTGAACTGTAACTGTTTTAAACTTAGTTGTTTTAATGATGTGTAGATTGTATGAATATGTACTTATCTTTTTATATTTCATTATATCACCTTACCTTTTAGTATGTTCAAAATTTATAATTCTATTACTGAGTCAAGGGCAAGTTTAATCATATCATCTAATGACTTTTCTCTATCGGATGCACTCAATTCCCTTTTATCAAACATAGAGTCAACTACTGTAATTAAACAGGCTGCATCCTTACCCAAATGTTTAGCGATTGAAAAGAGTGTTGCTGCCTCCATTTCAGATGCAAGTGTTTCAACTCCGTTATAATTTTTAAAATATCTTTCTTTATCATCGATATAAACATCGAATACATCACTCGTTAGTATTCTTCCTTTTTTATATTGAATACCATTTTTACTTGCAGCCTCGATTATTTTTTCATTTAAAGTTTTACTTGCTTCAAACTCTTTTGATTCATCATCAAAGAATAGTTTTGGAAAACTAGAAAGTGTATATGCACTTGTTGCGAGTATTACATCTAATACTTTTATATCTTTATGATTTGAACCTGATGTTCCTATTCGTATTATTGATTTAACATCATAAAACTTGTATAGTTCATATGCATATATTCCAATACTAGGGCATCCCATACCACTTGCCATTACAGTTACTTTTGTACCTTTATAGTATCCTGTATATGCATACATATTTCTTACTCTATTTACTAATTTTGCATCAGTTAAATAATTATCTGCAATGTACTTTGCTCTTAATGGGTCACCAGGCATTAATACTACACTTGCAATATCTTCTATTTTAGCCTCGTTATGTGGTGTCATAAAATCATCTCCTATAATTAATTATACCATAGTTTTTTATTTTTATATAGAAAAACTGTTTATATTAAACAGCATCTTTAAGAATGATTTATTTCTAATATTCATGTTAAAATAATTTTTATAAATACCAAAGTTTTTCATTATTCTTTCTAACTTCTTTAATAATCCCACTACCTAAACAGACATCTTTATCATAAAATACACAGGCTTGTCCTGGAGTTACTCTTTTAATTCCTTGTTTATATGTAACCAATATTTCATCATTATTTAACCACTGTATCTCAACTGGATTATCTTTTTGTCTATATCTAAACTTTGCCATACATTTAACGGGTTTAGTATCAGATAACCAATTTATTGTATCTATAATGCAGGAATCTGTTATTAAATAATCGTTATCTTCTCCTATACAAACATATAAAATATTTTTAGAAAGGTCTTTACCTACTACAAACATTCTATCGCTAAATCCACCAATATCTAGTCCTCTTCTTTGTCCTATAGTATAATTCATAAGACCTATATGTCTACCTATTATCTCATTTGTATCTATATTAACTACATCTCCAGGTTGATTTGGCAAATAGTTTTTTAAAAATTTTGTAAAGTTTCTCTCACCTATAAAGCAAATTCCAGTAGAATCTTTTTTATTTGCGGTAACAAGTCCATACTCTTCTGCAATTTTACGGACATCTTTTTTATTCATATTCCCAATTGGGAACAATACATTTTTAAATTGTTCTTTACTGACTTGAGCAAGAAAGTAAGATTGGTCTTTGTTCTCATCGAGTGCTTTCAACAAATTACCATTTTCAAGTCTTGCATAATGTCCTGTTGCTATATAATCTGCTCCTAATTTCTTAGCTTCACGAGCAAACATATCAAATTTTATATATTTGTTGCACATTATATCTGGATTAGGAGTTCTACCTTTTTTTAGTTCATCTAAAAAGTATGTAAATACATAATCCCAATATTCCTTTATAAAATCTTTCCTATATAAAGGTATACCTAGTTTATCACACACTTTCTTAGCATCGTTATAATCGACTTCCTGTGGGCATATACCTAACTTTGTAACAGGTACATCATTAATCTCACCATCTGCAAAAGAATCCCAATTTCTCATAAAAAGGCCTATCACTTCATAACCTTCCTTTTGAAGCATTATAGCAGCCACACTACTATCTACTCCTCCACTCATTCCAATAACAACTTTTTTCATTAAATCACCTTTAAACTAGAATAATTATACAATATTATATCTAAAAACGCAAAAAAAGATAAATTTAATTATCTTTTTTGTTACCTTTAGTAGTCTATGTACCGGTAACTAGTACATTATTATTATAATTAATCTTCTACTTTATATTCATAAGATTTAACATTTATAGCAATTCCAATAACTAATATATAAGATATAATATATGTCATAAGCATCAGTATAACTATACTAGATAAACTTCCATAGAATAAATCGTAATTAGCAAAATGATTTATCCAAAATGAAAATACTTGTATTACTATAACCCATGATATAGTTGTAAAAATTGCGCCACGTGTTGTATGCTTACTCATAATCTTCCAATCAGGTGCGATTGTATAAATGAGTTTTACATTAAAGAATATTACAAATATAATAAATGGCCATTTTAATATTAAAAATAAATTCCGTATAGTAGATACTAGAGTTTTATCTTTAATATATGAAAGCAAAAATTTTAATATACTATTACCAAATGTTATAAATCCTAACATAAATATAAATAAGAGTATTATAAGTATTATTATAAATATAGCCTTTATTCTTCTTTTTAAATAACTAGAGTTAGGAAAGCCGTAAAGATTATTACTTGCAAGTATTACTGCATCTGCACCATTACTAGCAAGAAAGAACCCAATTATCATGAATATTCCTATATTAGTATCAAATCCCTTACCTCTTATAAATGTAGCAAGAACATCAGAAATCTCACCAGGCAAGGATGAATTTAAAAAGTTTATAACTGATTCTATATTTATTGAAAATTGTGATGCGATAACACCAATTAAAGTTAATATTGGAAATATAGAAAGTACTAGAAAGAAAGCTAAATTACCTGGTAGATAAAACATACTCGGAGTAGTTATTATCTCGTATAACTTCTTAAAGTAATTCTTTATTTTTTTCATATTACTTTATATGTATTAGTCCTTTTGATACTTCTTCTAGTGCTTTTCCAATATCTTTTTTAGATTTATATTCACTTAATTGGTAGTATTCTTTTTCTTGCATCTCTTTTACTCTTTTAGATACTATATTAACTAGTAAAAATTTAGAACCAACCACATTTAATAATTTATCTATAGATGGATATATCATATCTTCGCCTCCTACCTTATCTATATTTAGGATACAACATATTTACACTTAGTTCAAGTAATATACAAAAACTTGACATTTTTTTACACTACTTTATTATATCTAATATTAATTTAGGCATATTAGTTAACTCTTCATCTATCTCAAAACAAGATAGAATATCTCCCATACTTACATCTTTATCTTTTAAATAAACTTTAACTAACTCTTCGCCTTTCTCTACTTTATCCCCTACTTTTTTATTTAAAACTAGTCCTACTTCATAGTCTATTTCATCATCTAAAGTATTTCTTCCCGCACCTATTTGTTTAGCTATCTCACCTAATCTTAGTGCGTCTATTTTATTAATATACCCAGATTTATCACTTTTTATAGAAAATACTTTATCACTTATTTTTATATCGTTTATATCTCCACCTTGAGCCTCAACCAATTCTTCAAACTTCTTATATGCTTCACCATTATTAATTTGTTTAAATAATAAATTTTTAGCTTCGTTATTTGGTATTTTTTTAACTGCTCCAATTATTATAGAAGAAAGTGTCATAACAACTTCTAGTAAATCGCTAGGCCCACTACCTTTTAATGTATCAATGGCCTCTCTTACCTCAAGTGCATTACCTATCGCATACCCGAGTGGCTCTTCCATATTAGTAAGTAAGCAAATAGTTGGCTTTCTATAAGACGCACCTATTTTTACCATTAATTTTGCAAGGTGTCTTGCATCATCTATGTTTTTCATTAAAGCGCCGTTTCCTACTTTTACATCTATCATAATTATATCTGCTCCACTAGCAATCTTTTTAGACATAATACTTGAGGCAATTAGTGGGATTGATTCAACAGTACCAGTAACATCTCTTAGAGCATAAATCTTTTTATCAGCTGGAACTAAGTTTGAAGTTTGACTTACTAAAGCAATATTTATTTTATTTACTTGACTTATAAACTCTTCTTCACTTAGTTTTGTACTAAATCCTTTAATAGACTCTAACTTATCAATAGTACCTCCAGTGTGTCCTAATCCTCTACCACTCATTTTAGCAATTTTAATTCCAAGTGATGAAAGTAGTGGCCCTAAAACTAGAGTTACTTTATCACCTACACCTCCAGTTGAGTGTTTATCTACTATGATGCCATCTATTTTACTTAAATCTAAAACATCTCCACTATTTATCATTACATCTGTTAAATCTATAGTTTCTCTATCAGTCATACCATTTAATACTATTGCCATAAGTAGTGAGCTCATCTGATAATCTTCTATATCTCCACTAACATACCCATTAACTGCGAATGTAATTTCTTCACGAGTTAATTCTTTCTTTAATCTTTTTTTATTTATAATATCTATTATCGTCATACTATCACCTATTATTATTATATATTATTTTATCGATTTAGTAAATAAGTTATTTTTTGTTAAAAGAAAGAAAAGCAGATTACTCGTCTTCTTGTTTCTCTGCTTTCTTACTAGATAAAAACGTAACTTTTTCGGCAATAACTTCGACAAATTTTTTGTGAGTCTCATCATCGAACTCAACATTCCTAGTTTGGATTCTACCCTTTATTCCAACTAAATCGCCTTTTTTGCAATATTCTACAGTATTTTCTGCAATACCTTTCCAAAGTACACATGAAATAAAATCAGTATCATACTCTCCATTTGCATTCTTAAACGATCTTGGAACTGCTAGAGTTATATTAGATACCTTGCCCTTTTCTGTATCTATTAACTCAGGGTCTTCTACTATTCTTCCAACCAGAACCGCTTGATTAAGCACATTGTTTACCTCCTTTCTAGGTAGATAATAACACATCTAAAAAAGAGTATCAAATGCACGTTTTTGCTTAATTGCAACAATTTTTTTACAGTATTTATATTTCCCATAAGCAGAAATTCTAATTTCTGTTATACTTTAAAAAGCAATTTAATAAATTTTGTATTTTTTAAAAAAAGTGCGAAAATTCACACTTTTTACACTTTTAAAAGTAATTTTTTAAAAGTGCGTTTAATTCTACTGCATATTCCATTGGAAGTTCTTCTCTAAATCTATCTATAAATCCCATTATAAGTAGTTCTTTAGCCTTCTCCTCGGTTAGTCCTCTACTCATAAGATAGAATAGTTTTTCTTCACTTATTTTAGATACCGTTGCTTCGTGATTTATATTTGATGAGTCATTACACACCAAATTAACTGGTACTGTATCACTTCTAGACATCTCATCTAAAATTATAGTATCGCACTTAACTGTGCTTTTAGAATTAACTGCATCTTTAGTTATTTTAACTTTTCCTCTATATGTTGCCTCTCCTCCATTAGCAGCAATAGATTTACTTATAATCTCACTTGTCGTATTAGGAGCTAAATGTATCATGCGAGCTCCTGCATCTTGTATTTGACCTTTAGTCGCAACTGCAATAGATATACATCTTCCCTTTGCGTACTTCCCATTTAATATACAAGATGGATACTTCATATTAGTCTTAGAACCAATATTTCCATCTATCCATTCCATAAGTCCATTCTCATCTACAATAGCCCTTTTAGTTACTAAGTTATACACATTATTAGACCAATTTTGAATTGTTGTATATCTACACTTAGCATTCTTACCAACATATATTTCAACAACTGCTGCATGAAGAGAATCTTCACTATATGTTGGGGCAGTACATCCTTCCATATAATGGAGAGTTGAGTTATCATCAACTATTATTATAGTCCTTTCAAACTGTCCCATATTGACACTATTTATTCTAAAGTAACTCTGTAAGGGCCTATCGAGTGTAGTATTAGGAGGTATATATATGAATGAACCACCACTCCACACAGCCCCATTTAGTGCGGTATACTTATTTTCATCGTATTTTACAAGTTTATTAAAATATTTTTGAAATAACTCTGGATATTTTTTTAAAGCCGTGTCTGTATCACAAAATATAACATTTTTTTCTACTAGTTCACTTAACATATTGTGGTATATTGCTTCACTTTCGTATTGCGCACCAATACCTGCTAAATATTTTTGTTCTGCTTCTATTATTCCAAGTTTATTAAATGTATCTTTTATATCTTTAGGTACTTTATCCCAGTCGCTTTCGCTTTTGCCTACTTTTTTATAATATGTTATATCATCAAAGTTAACTTTAAGTTCAGGCCCAAAAGATGGATTAGATAATTCTTCAAACTTCTTAAAAGAATTAATTCTAAAGTCTAACATCCATTTAGGCTCACCTTTTGATTTTGATATTTCTATAACTTTAGATTTAGTTAAACCTTTCTTCATCTAAACCACCTATATAGTATTATACTAAAAAGTTAGATAAAAAAAAAGGAATTATTTACCTTTTTGTAATTTTTTTTCTAATAGTTCTTTTAAACCTTTCCAAGTTAAAAGTGCGCAATTTTTTCTATTTGGTTGTTTTGCGATATCACTGTAAACCACTGCTTCTTCAAGTAAATCTTCATCATAATTTTTTTCATCTATCATATTTTCAAAGTTATTTATTATATTGAGTGCTTCAGAAATGGTTTTACCAATTAAAGAATTAATCATTATTGATGTAGAACTCGTACATATCGCACATGCCTCTCCATCAAATCTAATATCTTTTATAATGTCATTTTCTATTTTTACCTGTAAATCTATTTGATCTATACAACTTTTACTATTGGTATTTATCATATCATATGAATTATCATCTATAAGTCCTCTATTTTTAGGATTTTGATAATTTTCAAGTATTATTGTTCTTTTTATATCCTCATTCATATCCATCACACTTATATTATAATATAGCAAAGATTATATTTCAAGCATGAATTTTTTTTAATCTCATGAATATAGTTTAGTATAGAAAGGAAGGAATCATGGAAACACTTAAAGTAGGAACTAAGTCAAATCCTAATTCAGTTGCTGGAGCGCTTGCTAATGTATTTAGAGAAAAAGGAAGTGTAGAAATACAAGCAATAGGTGCGGGAGCATTGAATCAAGCAATTAAAGCTATTGCAATAGCTAGAGGATTTGTCGCTCCGAGTGGTAAAAATCTAGTTTGTATCCCAGCTTTTACAGATATTGTAATCGATGGTGATGAGCGAACTGCCATTAAATTGATCGTAGAGGCTAAATAGCCTTTTTTTGTTATATTTTATTTTTTAACATGTATATATAATTAGGCTAACGGTAATAATAATTTGGAAGGCATGAGTTTTAAAAGCAACTTTTTAAAATTTTTTGCAAAAAATTATTGACACATTATTAAATTGATAGTATAATTTTAAATGTCTACGAATTGCGGGTGTAGTTCAATGGTAGAACTCCAGCCTTCCAAGCTGATAACGTGGGTCCGATTCCCATCACCCGCTCCAGTGACGTTTCTGTTCGAACTTTTATAGTTTGAACTTAAATATATAATCAATCCGTTCGGGTTGATTTTTT
>CANRBR010000030.1 GCA_947628915.1 uncultured Bacilli bacterium
GAAGGACATGGACTTAGAAGCGGACTATTATTAATAGAAGATAGTAAAGTAAAAAGAGTACTAAAGGGAATGATAGATGACTATTATGCAAGAGTAAATGGAGAAGAGATAACGATACTCAAGAATTTAAATGAAAGTACACTAGTAGCGGGTTCAACATTTAATGCAAAAATAAAGAAATTGGTTGGAGATGAAGGAACAGATGGAGCAGATCCAAATAGTGGAACAGTAGATACAACAGTAAAGAAAATAACATTCTTACAGGATAGTGTATTACCAGTTGGGTATACGAAAGATGCATTACAAACACAACCATCAACAGATTTATCAAAGAATAATGATGAAAGTATAAAGGGATATTATGAAGAAAAAACAGGAACAATATATGTATACAGTGATGGATATATAAGTTGCCCGGCAGATATTAATAATATTTTTTCTAATTTTGGTGGAGTAGAAGAAATAGAATTAAATTTAATAGATACAAGTAAAACAATAAATATGGGATGGATATTTCTTGGTTGCAGCAGTTTAAAAAATATTAACTTGCTTGGATTAGATACATCAAGTGTAACCAATATGAAAGGTATGTTTAGAGATTGTAGAAGTTTAGAAGAACTTGATTTAAGTAAACTTGATACTTCAAGCGTGACTGCTATATGTGAATATAATGCTGGATTTTTAGAGGGTTGTACAAATTTAAAAAAGTTAGATTTAAGTAATTTTAAGGCAACAAATATAACTGATATTAGAGCTATGTTTTCATATTGTAGAAGTTTAGAAGAACTCGATCTAAGTGATTTTAATCCTAAAAAATTATCTTCATATGCAATGCAAAGAACATATAGAGGAGCAGTGTTTGAAAACTGTACAAATCTAAAAAAAATAAAATTTAGTAAAAACTTTAATACAACTGATATAACAGATATTAGCAATTTGTTTAGAAATTGTAGTAGTTTAGAAGAATTAGATTTAAGTATGTTTGACACATCACAAGTCATAGATATGAACTGTATGTTTTATAATTGTACAAACTTAAAAACAATAATATTTGGTAATAAATTCAATGCTTCTAAAGTAACAAATATGCGCGAAATGTTTAATGGCTGTAATAGTTTAAAAACACTTGATTTTAGATATTTTGACACAAGCAGGTTAACATGGATGGACAGGATGTTTAATAATTGTAACAATTTAAAAGAGATAAAAGGAATAGAAAATCTTAATACAGAAATTGTATCTAATATGACATATATGTTTAATGGCTGTAGTAGTTTAGAAGAATTAGATTTAAGTAACTGGGATACTTCACAAGTAAAAGACATTATAGGAATGTTTGAAAATTGTAGTAGTTTAAAGACCTTAAATTTAAGTAACTGGAATACTTCGCAAGTAACAAGTATGTTTGCTATGTTTGATGGCTGTAATAATTTGATAAATTTAAATATAAGCAATTTTGACACAACTAATGTTACAAATATGAGATATATGTTTAATGGTTGTAGTAGTTTAGAGGAATTAGATTTAACAAGTTTTGATACAAAGTTAGTAATTGATATTTATTATATGTTTCAAGGCTGTACTAATTTAAAAACAACAAAGGTATCGGATAAATGGACTCTAGGAAAAAATCATTCATCAATACAATTCGTTTAATAATGTAATAAAAATAGTTCTAAACAAATTAGAACTATTTTTATTTATATGTGTTATAATAATTACTGGAGAGATAACTATGATAAGATATAACCCAAAAATAGATGAAGGACTTAATACTAATCAAGTAAATTATAGAATAAAAAATGGTTATGTTAATTATAATACTGATGTTAGAACTAAAACTATAGGAGAGATTATATTCTATAATATTTTTACTTTGTTTAATATACTTAATTTTTGTTTAGGTTTATTAATATTTTGGGTAGGCTCTTATAAAAATTTACTTTTTTTAGGAGTAGTACTCTGTAATACACTTATAAGTATAATACAAGAGATTAGATCTAAAATAGCTATCGATAAACTATCTATAATATCTAGTGCGACTGCGAGTGTTATAAGGGAATCAAAAAACCAAATAATAGATATAAATAAAGTAGTACTAGATGATATTATAATATATAAAAGAGGTAATCAAATAATAGCCGATTCTATAATTAAAGATGGACGAGTTGAAGTAAATGAGTCTTTGCTTAGTGGAGAAGAGACCCTAGTTACTAAAAGTGTTGGTGATTATCTATATTCAGGTAGTTTTATTGTAAGTGGTAAATGCATATCAAAAGTAGAGAAAGTTGGAGAAAATAACTATGCTTCTAAAATAACAAAAGAGGCTAAATATATAAAAAAAGTCAATTCTGAGATTATGGATACTTTAAAACGTGTTATTAAAATACTATCGATAATTATAATACCTATAGGACTATTACTATTTTTTAAAGAATATAACCTTGATAAAGACCTATCTAGTTCTATAATAAATACAGTTGCTGCAGTAATAGGTATGATACCTGAGGGATTAGTACTTTTAACTAGTACAGTGCTTGCTGTAAGTATAATAAGACTATCTAAAAGAAAAGTTTTAGTAAGCGAGTTATACTGTATTGAAACACTTGCTCGTGTGGATACAGTATGCTTGGATAAAACAGGTACTCTTACAGAAGGTAAGATGGAAGTAGATAGCGTTATTGAGTTAAATAACAAATACGACTATAAAAAGATACTTAGTGCGATGTGCATAGAACTTGAAAATGATAGTGAAACTATCAATGCATTAAGTGAAAAATTTCATGAAAAAACAAATTATAAGTGCTTAGATAAGGAACACTTTTCATCAGAAAAAAAATATTCTAGTATAACTTTAAAGGATGGGAAATATATACTAGGTGCCCCTGATATATTAGATAAAAGTAATACTATGAAAAAACTTATAGATAAATATTCTAATTATAGATTATTGTTATTAAAAAAAGGTAAAGATAATATAGCACTAATACTTTTAAAAGATAAAATAAGATATAAAGCATCTAATATTTTAGATTATTTAAGAAAAGAAAAAGTAGATTTAAAAATAATAAGTGGCGATAACGAAGAAGTAATCACACAAATTGCAAGAAGAGTTGGGTTTAAAAATATAAAAAGTATTGATATGTCACAAAATAAAGCCTGTAAAATAAAGGAAGTTGTAGAAAAATATAACATATTTGCTCGTGTTAGTCCTGAACAAAAAAAAGCTTTAGTAAAAGCTTTAAAAGAAAATGGACATACTGTTGCTATGACAGGAGATGGGGTAAACGATGTACTTGCCCTAAAGGAAGCAGACTGTAGTATTGCTATGGCAAGTGGCTCTGATGCAGCTCGTAATGTATCTGAAATAGTACTTTTAAATTCAGACTTTGAAGCAATACCTAAAATAATAGAAGAGGGAAGAAGAACTATAAATAATATAGAGCGTTCTGCATCACTATTTTTAACTAAAACAACGTATGCAACACTCCTTGCAATTATATTTTTGTTTATTCCTTTAAGTTATCCATTTGAACCAATACAACTCAGTTTAGTTAGTTCTATTACAATAGGAATACCAGCTTTTGTACTCGCACTTGAACCTAATAAAGATAGAATAAAAAAACATTTCTTTAAAAACATATTAAAAAGGTCACTACCTGGAGGACTTACTATAGTTATAAATGTAGTAACAGTAACTATAATGTCATTGATATTTAAAAGTACCCAAGATGAAGTATCTACTATGGCTGTAATATTAGTTGGAATTACAGGATTTATACTTCTATATAAAATATGTTATAAATTTAATATACTTAGAACTATTTTATATGTATTCCTAGTCGCACTTTTTTCTGTTTCGATTATAGGATTAAAAGAGATATTTGAATTAGTTTCTTTAAGACCAATATTTATTATACATATATTACTATTATTTCTATTTGATGTGGGTATATTTAACTTATTGTCTAATTTATGTGAGAAAAAATTATTTAAGGAGGTAGAATAATGAATTTTGTTGCAGTATTATTATCGCTTCTAGTAGGATTATTTATTTTACTAGGTAGTTTAATAAGTATATTCTATAAAAATAATAAGAAGTTTACTGATTTTAGTATATCTATTGCTTTTGGAGTAATAGTAGGATTAATAATACTAGAAATACTACCTGAGACATTTGAAGTACTAAACGAAGAAATAGGAGTAATAAGGAGTATAGCTTCAATTGTAATACTTATATTAATCGGTATAACTATGCTTAAGATATTAGATTTATTTATACCTCATCACGAACACGAACTTCATGTTCATAATAAAAATAGTTTAAATAAAAACCATAATCAGCATCTACACCACATAGGACTAATATCTTCCTTTGCAGTTATAGTTCATAATATAATAGAGGGAATGAGTTTATATCTAGTAACTAATTCTAGTATAAGTTCTGGACTATTTCTATTTATCGGTATAGGACTACATAATATTCCTATGGGACTTGTAATCGCATCTACGCTAATATCTTCTAATTATACTAAGTCAAAGACACTTAAATTAAGTCTAATAGTATCTTTATCTACTTTTTTAGGTGGTCTTGTGATGTTATTATTAGGCGGTGTGTCTAATCTAGTACAGGGAATACTTTTAGGACTAACTTTAGGTATGCTCATATACATTTCAATTTTTGAGTTAATGCACCAAATTTATCATATGAAAGATAAAAAAATACCTATTATAGGTATTATACTCGGATTATTATTACTAGGTATAAGTTTTGTTATAGAATTAGTTATGTAATAGAAATCTTAGAAAACTAAGATTTTTTTGTACTGTAAGCCCCATTTGCGTGAAATTTTTGTGAAAATTTCATTTTTTTTGAATTTTTTTCAAAAAAAAAAAGGAAATCGGAAAGTTTTGTAGAATGATATATAATGAGGAGGTGATAATATGAAAAAGTATCCAATAGTAACTCAAGATGAAGTTAAGGACTGTGGAGTATCTTGTATACAGATGATTATTAAATACTATGGTGGATATGTAAAAAAATCTACTTTAATAGAAATGACTAAAACTAGTAAAAAAGGAACTACCGCATACAATATTAAAAATACTTTAATCAATTTAGGATTTGATTGTAAAGGAGTAGAGTGTAAATTATCTGATATAACTAAAGATAATATAATATTGCCATGTATAGCCAATGTTGTTATAGATGATTCTTATAAACACTTCTGTGTAATATACGAGATAAATTTCACAAAAAAATATCTAGTTATAGGTGACCCTGCTGATAAAATAAAAAAGATATCTTATGATGACTTTAATAAGATATTCAATAATGTATTAATAATTTTTTACCCAACTAAAAATATTCCTCAAGAAAATTCTATTTCAAAAATTCATTTTATTAAAAATTTAATCGAACCTCATAAAAAACTATTAACCAATATATTTATTTTATCAATCTTTATAACTTTGTTCTCTATCGTTTCGTCCTTTTATACTGAATATATGATTAAGTCTTTAGATTACTTTTCAAAGAAATACTTATTATTACTGTTTTGTATCTTCTTTTCTACATATATTTTAAAACTAATTTCTGATTATTTTAGAAGTAAATTACTACTATATATCAATCAAAAATTAGACCTTAATCTTACTTTGGATGTTTTTAATAAGATTATTAAACTTCCTTATAACTATTATCAAAATAAAACAACAGGTGATGTAATAACCCGTATTAATGACTTAGAATCAGTGAGAGAAATGATTAGTAAAGTCGCTCTTTCAATCTTTGTTGACTTACCACTCACACTCGTCTCACTAATAGTATTATACTTCATAAATCATACTTTATTCAAGATAGGGGTAATAATACTTGTATTATATTTATTAATAATTGTCATATTTAAAAGAATATTTAGTGATTATATAAAAAAAATACAGGCAAAAAGAGGTAGTACAGTTTCACTTATGGTTGAGGCTATTAGTGGATTTGAAACTATTAAAGGTATTCACATCGAAGATAAAGTAAAAGATAAGTTTGAAAAGAAGTATGTAGATTATTTAACTACTACATTTAAGTATGAAAGTTTATATGTCTTACAAAGTTTATTTAAAGGAATAATAGATAATATAGGTTTTATCGTAATAACACTAGTAGGTTGTATTTTAGTAATAGAAGAAAAATTAAGTATAGGCACACTTTTCACATTTAATGCTCTTTTAGTTTATTTCTTAGAACCTATAAAAAATATTATTAGTTTAGATAATTTAATTAAAGAAGCAAAAAATGCCTTAAATAGAATTCTAGATATTATAACTTACGATAAGAATAAAACAGGTATTGTTACTAAGTTTAAAAATGGAAATATTGAGTTTAAAGATTTAGAGTTCTCATTTAACGATAGAGACTTAGTACTTGATAAAGTTAATTTGAATATTAACTGTGGTGAGAAAGTCATGGTAGTAGGAAAAAGCGGGAGTGGGAAAAGTACTTTGTTTAAAATACTTGCTAAATTCTACGACATTAAAAATAATCAAGTTTTCATAAATAATATAGATTTAAATAACTACAACATTAATACTATTAATAAAAATATTATATATGTAGGACAAAACGAAATATTATTTAATGATACTTTATACAATAATTTAATTTTTGATAATAGTAACAGTTCTAAACTTTTAGATATTGCAAATATGTGTTTTGTAGATGAGATTATCGATTCTAATCTAGGATATAATATGATGATAGAAGAAAATGGCTTTAATTTATCTGGAGGGGAAAAGCAAAGAATAGTACTTGCTAGAAGTTTACTTAAAAACTTCAGTATACTAATAATAGATGAAGGATTATCGCAGGTAGATGTAGATATGGAAAGAAAGATATTAAAAAATATATTTGATAAATTTAAAGACAAAACTATAATAGTTATATCACATAGGTTAGACAATCTAGATTTATTTGATAACTTAGTTAAAATAGAAAATGGAGGAGTATATAATGAACGAAAAAATGGATAATATAGATATTTATAATAATTCCGCACAGATATTAAATAAAAAAACTCCTAAAAAAATAGTTTCTTGGATAACTATATTAATAATACTGTCTAATTTCTTTATAATATTTTCATTTGTACCTTTTAATGTTTATAAACCGTGTATGGGATATGTAAGTATCTCTAATAATGAATCATATTTAGTATTGAATGGTGGTCTTTCTTTGAGTAAAAAGTATAAGGTCTACATAAAAAATAAGAGGTACGATTATGAAATAATAGATATATCTGCTGATAAAATAGTCCTAAAAGTAAATTTAGATGACGATATAAAAATCGATAAAAACATAGTTAAAGTAAATATATTAAAGAATAGAACTACAATATTTAAAATCATAATAAACAAAATAAAGAAAGGATTTGGTTTATGAAAAATTTAAATGATAAAGATTTAATGTGTGTTGAAGGTGGTTCAGTTAGTATTGGACTAATCGGTGGCATAATTGCTGGAATAACAGCAGGAGTTACATTTGTTATTGGCATAATTGATGGAATAGTTAGACCACTTAAGTGTAATTAGGAGGAACTATGAGAGAGTTAAAAGATAACGAACTTATGAGTATTGATGGAGGAGCAAACTGGCTTACTGCATCATTCCTTAATTCAATTGCAAGAATACTTTCTACTATAATGGATGTAGGTAAAAGTTTAGGTTCATCAATAAGAAGAATATCAGATGGATCTTACTGCACTGTTAAAATATAAGATTGTAAGGTTTATACTATTTGTTATTACTATGCCAATATGGCTAACTATATTGAATTATATACTGTATTTTTTAATTCAAGCAGGAAGAATTTTAGGTACATATATAAGACTTATAGTTAGTATTTAAATTTAAGAGAGTTTTCTCTCTTTTTGTTTATAGTTTTTCAATTTCTAAAACTAAGAGATAAAAATAATAAAAAAGTATTGTAAATATAAAAAAATTATGGTATTATTAATAACGTGATCCGCTGAAAATTGTTAATAAAATATATTTATGATCATAAATTAGATAAAGGAGAGTGACATTGTGAATTTAGTTGAAAAGATTACTAAAAAACAAATCAGAACTGACCTTCCAGAATTTAGAGCTGGAGATACAGTAAGAGTTGATATTAAAATCGATGAAGTTGATAGTACAGGTAAAAAGAAGACTAGAATTCAAGCTTTTGAAGGTATAGTTATGGCTATAAAAGGCTCTGGAGTTAGTAAAACTTTTACAGTAAGAAAAGTTTCAGGAAATGTTGGAACTGAAAAAACATTACCAGTTAATTCACCAAGAATTGACATGATAACTGTTGTTAAAAAAGGTAAAGTTAGAAAAGCTAAACCAACTTGGATTAGAAAAACTTCTAAAACACCAAAGATTAAAGAAAGAGTATAAGGCTTTTATGCCTTATTTTTGTTAGGTGATAATATGAAAAGATTTTTTAAAGAAATATATCCTTATTTAATAATAATATTGGTAGTAGTTTTAATTAGAACATTTATTGCTACTCCTGTAAGAGTTGATGGTGCATCTATGTATTCTACTTTAAACAATGGGGATATATTAATATTAAATAAGTTAGATAAATCTTATAAAAGATTTGATATAGTTGTTATAAATTATGAAAAATCTAAACTAGTAAAAAGAATAATAGGATTACCTGGAGAAACCATAGATTATAAAGACAATAATCTATATATAAATGGAGAGATTGTAGAAGATGTAGCTATATCTAGAACTGGTGATTTTACTTTAAAAGAGTTATATGACATTGAAAAAATACCAGATGGATATTACTTTGTAATGGGTGATAACAGAGGTAATTCATCCGATAGTAGAGATTATAGAATAGGTTTAATAAAAAAAACTGATATAGTTGGAACTACATCTATAAGATTATTTCCATTTAATAAATTTGGAACATTTAAATAGTACTAGAAATAGTGCTTTTTCTTTGCTTATATGATAAAATATATATGGTGATTTTATGAGTGGTAGAGGGGCTAAAGGGTCTATAAAAGATAGACTAATCAGTATGCTTTATAGATATAGATATAAAAAAAAGAAATTAAAAGAGGAAGACTATAAAGTACCTAGTAAAGAAAAACAGGTTAAATATTTAAACAAATTACAAGATTTTAAAGAAAAAGAAGACATTAGTATACTAGATAATACAGATAAAAAAAGATTAGACGATGTTAAATTTAATGCCAATTTTAAAGTTGGAGTAGATGATACCAGTGTAAATATAGAACTTTCTAGTATAGAAAATAAAACAGATGAATTGACTGATAAGTTAAATATAAAAAAAGAGATTAAAAAAACTAAAGATGAAGTTATAATCTTAAAAGAAGTAAATAACTTTATTAAAAAAAGTATAGATACTATTGAAGAGATAAAAACAGATGTAGAAGAGTTAAAACAGAAATCTAAAATAAAAAATAAAGATACTAAGAGTACAGAAGAAAAATATTCTAAACTAAAGAAGAAAATAGAAAACTTAAAACTTCAATACGATACTATAAAGGATAAATACGATTTAAGTGAATTTTCAATTATTCAAAGTATTAAACTAATGGATGCAATAGACGATTACAAATCACTTGCAAGTTTAAATGAACTTGATATGATGCTTAATGTGTGCAAAAAAGAGATAAATAAAATAAAGAGTATTACTATAATAAATGAGTCTAAAAAACAAATCGGTTCTAATATAGAAAGTGTAAAGGAAGAGCAAAAAAGTGTAAAGATTAAGTTTAATAAAAGTAAAGAAGATATAAATAGATTAGGCAGTATAGAAAAAGATATCTTATATGAAATTAAATATCAAGAAGAAGTTGTAAATGATATGTATGATAAAGCATCTTTTTATGAAAAAGAAATAAGTAAAAAAATTGAGACTATTGGACATAGAAAAATATTATCGTCTTTATTTAGAATAGCAGGAGGTATACTCACAATACCTTTTACGGGTAAAAACTTATTTGGTGTTGCTTTAGGTTCTACTATGATAAATAAAGGCTTAAAAGAGATGAATAGAAGTTTAGAAACAAAAGAAAAAATAGTAGTTAACTATAAATATGAAGATATATCTAAAAAAATAAGCGAGGTAAAAGATAAAGTAGAATATATTAATTTAGTATTATCTGATTCATTAAATGAAATAAAGAAATTAAAAAATAATTATAATAATATATTTAAAGGCTATGATAATATTTTACCTGAATATAAAAGTGTGTTAGAAAGTATAAATGCTTTAGAATCTAAACTAATTGAAAATCAAAAAAAATTAAATAATATGGATAAAAAGTTAGATAAAGAAAAAGAAATGAATAAACAAAAGTTAAAAATAGTAGAAAAATAATACAATGATAGGAGGTAATAGTATGGTAGATGTTGTATTAGGTGCTTTTTATGGTGATGAGGGTAAAGGAAAAATAATTGATTATTTATCCAAAAATTGTGATTATGCAGTTAGATTTTCAGGAGGAAATAATGCAGGTCATTCAATAGAAGTAGATGGAAAAAAGTTTGCATTTCATCTAATTCCAAGTGGAATATTAAATAAAAATGTCAAGGCTATACTCGGTAATGGTGTTGTAATAGACCCAAAAGTATTAATAGATGAAATCAACAACTTAAAAGAAAATGGATATAAAGCAGATAATTTATATATAAGTGATAAGGCTCATCTTATACTTCCATATCATATAGAGTTAGATGGAATGTTAGAAGATATTAGAAAAGAAAGAAAAATAGGTACTACTAAAAGAGGTATAGGACCTTGTTATTCTGATAAATTTGAGCGTTCTGGTATAAGAATGGAAGACTTTATAAGTGATAATTTTAAAGATTATTTAAAAACTAATGTAGAAAACAAAAATATAATATTTAAAGCATATGGCTATAAAGAGTTAGACTTTAATGAGATTTATAAAGAATATAAAGAGTATGCTAAAATACTTAAACCATATATATGTGATACAACTACTATGCTACACAAAGCAATTAAAAATAATGAGAATATTTTATGTGAAGGAGCTCAGGCAACACTTCTAGATATAGATTTTGGAACATATCCATATGTTACTTCTAGTAATCCAACTATTGGAGGTGTATCTACAGGAACAGGAATAGGTGCTAAATACATAAATGAGGTATATGGAGTTATAAAGGCATATTCATCTCGTGTAGGAGAAGGCCCTTATGTTACTGAATTAAAAGATGAGATAGGAGATAAGATAAGGGAGCTTGGACATGAATATGGAACTACTACAAAACGCCCTCGTAGATGTGGATGGTTAGATTTAGTTGCTTTAAATTATGCGATTATGTTAAACGGTATAACTGATCTTGCAATGAATCATTTAGATACAATAGGTAAACTAGATAAAATTAAGTTATGCGTTGCTTATGAAAATAACGGTAAGAGGGAAGAATACTTCAATACAAATCTAGAATTTTTAAATAGTTCTAAACCTATATATGAAGAGTTTGAAGGAAATTTTGGAGATATAAGTAAGTGTAAAAGTTATGATGAACTACCAATAAATGCAAAGAAATATATAGATAGAATAGAACAGTTAACTAATACTAAAATTAAATTTATTGGAACTGGTCCAGGTAGAGAAGATATTATTATAAGATAATATAAAAAGAGATTTATGGCTTGTTGATTTCAACAAACCAGTAAAAACTTATAAATAGGGGATGGTAAAATGAATAAAACAGAAGTACAAAATAATTTATTAATATATAAGAATAAAGAGGGAAATATAGTTGTTGATGCGATATATAAAGATGAAACTTTA
>CANRBR010000031.1 GCA_947628915.1 uncultured Bacilli bacterium
TTTACTTTGATATTTTCAATTACAGCTTCAAAAAACTCTTTTGACCAAAGTTCAATTTCTCTCATATCTTTTATAAAAGGTTGTACATCATTTTTTGCTTTTTCAACATCAAGAGTTTCTACCCTTTCTAGTAATAACTCTTTTATATTCTCTTTTGTCTCATTTATAATACTAAAATCATTCATAGTATCCCCTCTAATTCAATTATATTATAATTAGACATTTTTTTCAACAAAAATTAAAGAAAAAAGAAGCAAATTATTATTGTAATTTACTTCCACAATTAATACAGAATTTTGCATCATCTGATACTTTTTCTCCACATTCAGGACAGAACTTTTCTTTACTTTCTTCAGGTCTTTTAGTTCCACATTCCATACAGAAATTTCCTGTTATAGTAGCACCACAATTAGGACATTTAACACCTTCAGGTTTTACTTCTGGTTCTTTTATTCCTCCACCTGCAACATTCATAGAATCCAGTCCTGTTTTCATCTGAGAGTCTTGAGACATATTAGCACCAAACATAGCGCCACCTTGATTAAGCATTCCAACTCCCATAAATCCAGTCATGGCGCCATTTTCATTTCCAGCAGCAGTCTTTATAGCCTCGCTTGCAGCAGCATTAGCACGCGCACCTTGCATTGCAGGATTCATAGCATATAATCTATCTCCCTGTGCGGACTTAATCATCTCTGCAGATTCTTCTGTTGGCGTAGCTGATGCGATTGATACACGCTCTACATTTATACCTTGACTTCCCCAAGTATCTTGTAAACATTCTCTTACAGCAGCACTTATTTCAGTTACTGCTCCAGGTAACATATCATATGATATTTTTTGCATAGCGACTTTTGCAAGAGCTGGCTGTAGCGCTTGCATAAAGTCTGCCAAAAATGTATCTTTAAAACTATCATCTATTACATAGTCACTTTCTATATTACCACCATAAGTGTGGTAGAACGCAAGTGGATCAGTTATCTGCATTACATATTCACCATAACAGCGAATATCTACAGTCATACCAAATTCACTATCTCTAAAAGGTATTGGAGTTGTAGTTCCAAATTTATTACCTTTAATTAAACGTGTATTTACAAAATATACCCTCTGTTCGTGACTTGGAACGCCGCCTGTTGTAAATCTTTCGCCAAATTTTTTAAATGTATCAATTAATCCTTTACCAAATCCACCATAAAACATTGATGGCTCAGTACCTTTATCAAATGTATATCTTCCAGCTTCAGCAGTAAAATCTACTATCTTACCGTCAGATACAACTATTAAAAACTGATCTTCACCAACAACTATTTTACTTCCGTTAGTAATAATATTATCTGTTCCTTTTGTATTAGAACCACCTTTTTTAGGAGTTCCCTTTCTCATAAGTACATCATCTTCCATACGTGGACAGTAGATGTACTCTAACCACTCATCTGCAAGTGTATTACTAGCAGCTGTGAGTGCAGCTTTAATTAAACCCATTTTATCATCCTTCCTAGTTTTAATACTAATATAATTATATACTATTTTTTACTTAAAATCAACAAAAAACTAGACTATGGATTAAGTCTAGTTGGTCCTCTAAATAAGAACATTGATTCTTTGACACTTGGAATATCTAAAAGTAACATTGTAAGTCTATCTACACCAAGCCCAAATCCACCGTGTGGAGGACATCCGTATTTAAAGAATTCTAAGTAGAACTTAACATCGTCTTTTAGACCTTTTTCTTCTGCATTTTTAACTATTTCAGAGTATCTGTGTTCCCTCTGCGCCCCTGTTGTTATTTCAACGCCCTTCCAAATTAAGTCATATCCTTGCAAAATACCATCTTTATCTCTCATGTGATAAAAAGCTCTTTTTTCAGCAGGAAAATTTACAACGAATAAAAATTCATGATTAAATTTGTCCTTTGAAAGTCTACCACACAATTTTTCTGCTTCAGTTGTTAAATCTGTTTTTTCACTATCTTCTACTTTATAGTTATAACGCTTTTCTAACTCATTATATACATCTTCTAATCTCATTACAGGAAAAGGCATTTTAGGTACTTCTATTTCTATTCCAAATTTTTCTTTTATCTCTTCTCCCATTTCTTCTTTCAGATGAGATAATCCATATGTTAACATTTCTGCTTCTAAGTTCATTACATCTTCTTTTGAATCTATATAACTAAATTCTACATCGAATGAAGTAAACTCAGTTGCATGTTTACTAGTATTTGAATTTTCTGCTCTAAAACATGGAGCAACTTCAAATATTCTTTCAAATCCACTAGCCATAGCCATTTGTTTATAGAATTGTGGACTTTGAGCAAGATATGCTTTTCTATCAAAATATTTTACTTCAAATACCTCACTACCTGATTCACTAGCAGTTCCTATTAGTTTTGGTGTGTGTATCTCAGTAAATTTATTGTTGTATAGATACTCTCTCATATATTTTACGAGTGTGCTTTGAACTTTAAATATAGCCATATTCTTTTCGTTTCTTAAGTCTATAAATCTATAATCAAGTCTAGTATCTAAGTTTACGCCAGTTAAGTCTTTATAGTTAAATGGAAGTTCTAAATCACTAGTTGAAGTCACTTCTATGCTACTTGGAATAAGTTCCATACCGTTTAATTTTACTTTAGGGTTTTCCATTACCTTACATTTTACTTTTATAGTACTTTCAAGTGGTAAAGATGATACTAATTCTACCATATCTTTGTTTTTTTCATCCGACTTTTCTATAGTTATTTGTACTTTACCTGTAGAATCTTTAAGTATTACAAATTGTACCCACTGTAAATCTCTTATGTTATCTACAAAGCCACTAACCTCTACTTCCTTATCATAATGATTTTTAAGTTCATTTAAATAAATTTTTTTCATTCTTTCCTCCCATTAAAAAAATCCATAAATGCAAGGACGATAATGACCGTGGTGCCACCCTGCTTTATAGATTAACTACCTTTAAACCTTTATCGAAGTTACCCGATTATTTTAACATTTGATGTCTTTCTACATAATTTTTTATTAGTTCACACCAACACTAACTCTCTTTAAAAAAATTTATATATACTCTTTCAAACAAATACATCTATAGTATATCATTATTTTTTTATTAATTCAATACCTTTTCTTTATTATACAAAGCACATTTTTCTTCTAATAGTTTAAAATTACAACACCTGTTAATTAAGTTTTTTGGAAGCTTTTTATTAATATATAATTTATATAAATTATATGATTTCTTTTTTAATTGTATGCTGTGCTCATTTAACCATGTCAATTGTTCTATTAATAATTTTTGATACTTTCTATCACTTATGTTATGACATTTTTTATTTAAATCTATTTCTATAAAATTATTATCTCTTACAGGTATCATATTATTAAAATTAACTGCTCCTAATTTCCCATCATCTATCTTATAAAAATCTAATGTGTTTTTCATCTTTAAGTGTTTAGGTTTTGGACTAGATAATGGAGCAAAATACAAAATATTTTTAATTTTAAATAATACTCCTACAAAAGGTCTTAATTCTTTGTTATCTTTATTATACGATACCTTATTATCAAAGCCTCTTAAATAATCACAATATTTTGTGTCCACTTTTACTATTTTTAAATTAAAATTCATATTATCATCCCCTTATATAAGCATTATATCATATAAACATTTGTTTGTAAATAAAACTTTGCAAAAACTAGAGAAATTATCTCTAGTCTTCTTTTTTAAGTTCCTGTTATGGTCGGAATCACCGCTTTTTTAAGTCCCAATTTTCAGTTTGAAATCTCTTTCTCACTTTGGCTGGGTTCACCGCTTTTTTAAGTCCCAATTTTCAGTTTGAAATTTCTTTCTCACTTTGGCTGGGTTCACCGCTTTTTTAAGTCCCAATTTTCAGTTTGAAATTTCTTTCTCACCTTGGCTGGGTTCACCGCTTTTTTAAGTTCCTGTTATGGCCGGAATCGCCAACTTTTTATACATAATTTCTTATGTAATTAGATTATATAACATTACATTTTAAATGTCAATACTACTTGCAAATATTTTCATCTAAAAAATCTATCAATTTTTCTTTTTCTATCTTGTATTCTTCTTTAGATTTATTATCTTTTATAGTAATAATATTTGATTTAACTTCCTCTTCTCCTATAATAATTACAAATTTAGTATTTAATCTATCTGCCTGTTTAAAATTATTTTTAAGATTTCTATTATTATAATCAATTTCAGTTATAAAACCATTAAGTCTTAAATCCATAACTAGATTTAAAGAATATTCTTTTTCCTTTTCACTCATTGGAATTATATAACAATCTATATCATTTATTATAGGAAGGTCTACCTTTTCATATTCTATTGCAGTCATAAGACGTTCCATACCAAGAGCAAAACCTACTCCACTAGTTTTAGGGCCATCCAAAGTCTCAACTAAATTATCGTATCTTCCACCACCACATAGAACATTTTGACTACCAAAGCCTTCTACACTTGCTTCAACCTCAAATACTGTATGAGTATAATAATCAAGTCCTCTAACTAAATTAGTATCAACTTTATATTCAATACCCATTGAATCCAAATAACTTCTTACTTCTTCAAAGTGTTTTTTACTAGTTTCAGTTAAGTAATCTATTGTTTTAGGTGCGTTTTTCATAATAGGATTATCTTTATCTACTTTACAGTCTAGTATTCTAAGAGGATTTTTTAAAAATCTTTCTTTACAATCCTCACAAAGTTCATCTATATAAGGTTTAAAATACTCTATTAAAGCATCTCTATAAAGAGTTCTTGATTCACTATCACCTAATGTGTTTATATTAACCTTTATTCCTTTTAGTCCAAGTAATTTAAATAGATTAACGGGAATACTTATAACCTCTGCATCGGCAAGTGCATCCTCACTTCCAAACACTTCGACACCAAACTGATAAAACTCTCTAAATCTACCAGATTGAGGGCGTTCATATCTAAACATAGGTCCGTAATACCACGCTTTTACAGGTACTGTATGACTACCATACATCTTATTTTCTATATAACTTCTAACTATACCTGCAGTACCTTCAGGACGTAAAGTCATATCTCTATTTCCTCTATCTTTAAAGTCATATGTCTCTTTAGTAACTATATCAGTTGTCTCTCCTACTCCTCTGTGGAATAGATTACTAGATTCAAATATAGGTGTCCTAAAATATTCATAATTATATTTTTCCATAAGTCCTTCGATTAATTCTTCTACATATAGTAATCTCTTACCATATTCTCCAAATACATCGTAAGTTCCCTTTGCTTTTTGTATCATTTTATCACGTCCTTTTTATAATATACAATTTATTTATAAATTTATCAATCATTCTTAGTTATTTTCTTAATATTATGAGCAATATCATCCTTAAAGTACTTATATGTAGTCATAGCTATTATTGCAAGTGGGAATGATATAAATACTCCCATTATACCAAATAATATACCACCTGCAAATAAAGCAATTATAGTAACTAGAGGGTGTATTGAATTTGTCTTACCATACACAGTTGGATTTATTACATAACTATCTAATGAACTAAGTATAGCAAATGCGATTACAGTTCTAATAAGTAGTGATGGGCTTACTACGAATGCAGTTATTGCAGCTACTATATTTACTGCAATACCTCCAAAATAAGGTATTAGATTGGCAACTGCTGCAAGGAATCCTAAAAGTATAGCGTTAGGATGTCCAATTATAGTATAAACTAAAGTATATTCAACTAATGTGATTAAGATTATTTGAACTAAACCACTTAAATATTTTTTCATCTCATGGTCTAGTGACCTTACATATCTATATACTTTTTTACTTCTTTTACTAAAGAAAAATTTAATTTCTTCTCTTATACTATCCATATCTATTAAGAAATATATAAATGATGCGAATATTATAAATACTTGAGATAGTATACCTAATGATGAGCCTATTATATTGATTGCTCCATTTGATACATAAGTACCAAGATTTGCAAGTATTGTATCAAATGATGCACTTAAACTCTTTTCTAGTCCTGCTAAATTAAAGTCAAAGCTTGTTTTTTGCAAAGATGAAATAAACGATGTAATACTTTCAAATAGACTTGACACTTGACTTAACATAACAGTTGTTATCAAATATATTGTAAGAGTTGCAAGTGCGAGTATTAGTGCAATTATTATAACTACTCCAAGTCCTTTTGGAATCTTTTTTTCTTGCATCTTCTTTAAGAATGGATGAAGTGCATAGGCAAATGCGAATGCGAACAAAAATGGCATTGCTATTTCAAGCACTTTGTTTGTTATTCCCATCCATAAATGTCCTGTTTGATATAACAAAAATATTATTAAAACTATTAAAGTTGCATTTACTAATTTATAATTTAATTTATTTTTTAACATATTATTACCTACTTTCTAACATTATTGTTGTTGGTCCATCATTTGTTATAGATACTTTCATATCTGCACCAAATATACCTTTTTCAACATTTACAAATCTCTTTAATTTATCATTAAATTCATCGTATAATTTTATAGCACTATCCCCACCCATTGCATTTATATAACTAGGTCTATTACCCTTTTTAGTATCCGCATAAAGAGTAAACTGAGATATACTAAGTATACTACCACCTACTTCTAATATAGATTTATTCATAACACCATTTTCATCATCAAATATTCTTAAGTTTACTATTTTTTTAACTAAGTAATCTATATCTTTACTAGTATCCGTATTTGTAAATCCAACAAGTATTACTAAACCCTTATCTATCTTACCTACTATTTTTTCATCTACACTTACACTTGAATTTAAACTTCTTTGTACTAATGCTCTCATATTAATCACCAAATAATTTTCTAATATATTTATTATACTTTTCTATTTTTATGTTTTCTTCTTCTATTTCTTCTAATAAATGATATGCCCTCTTTTGTACTTTTTTATATCTTTTACCTAGTAAATCAGATATATAATAAGCCATTTCTCTTTTTCTATACTCTCTATTTTTCATACCAGATAGTATTTCGTTAGACATCTCTAGTAAATTATATTTCTTTTTATTTACTTCATATTTAATCTTTTTTATATTAACTTTATATTTTTTTACTATGTAGTCTAAAAGTTCTATATTATAATTCATTAAAGTAGATTTAATTATATATTCCAAAGATTTTTTTATCTCTTTTTTATCGAAGTGTTTTTCAAAGTATTTAAATGTATTTAAATCTCTTATAAATATCATAACACATAATTCTTTTTTACCACACTTATATTTTCTATTTATATCTACTCCAAGTTTTTTTATTACCTCTATATTGCCATATCTAGTTGCAACTTCTAGAAAATCACTACCACTAATATCAGTATAGTCTAAATCTATATCATAGTTATCAAGTATATAAAAAGCAATTTCATCTTTATTTAAAATTATAGAACTCATCAAAGCTTCTTCTTTATTTATCTTACCTTTTTTTATTAATCTTATTATTTTAGTTGTTTTATATTTTTTTAGCACTTCTACTATTTCCATTATTTTATAAGCCTCTCTACATTTGTAATTGTATCCATCATCTCTAAATCATTAATAAATTTAAATAGTTTTTCTTTATTTTCTACTAGGAGTGTTACATCGAACATATTATCATCTTCAGTATTAATCATGTTTATACTTTGTATAATAACATCCCTTGCAGATGTCTTAGATATTATATCTATAAGTATATTTTTATTAGTATTAATTTTTAATGTATGTATAAGTATACTAGTAGAATATTTTTTATCTATATCTTTATTCCATGAAACACTTATTAGTCTTTCATCTAAATCACTTACATTAGGACATACACTTCTATGTACACTAATTCCATTACCTTTAGTAATATAGCCTACTATTCTATCACCTGGAATAGGTTTACAACAAGCAGCAATATTAACTTTAATCTCATCAATTCCATCTACTATTATATCATTTTTTACATTAATTTTAGTATCTTGATTGTTATTTACTTTAGATAATATTAATTCTTCTTTAGATACTTCTTCACTATTAATTATATTTACTATAGATGTTGGACTAAATTTATTATTTCCTATATTTATATAAAGTTCTGTTAAATCAGAGGTATGAAGTTCATTTAATATTTTATCGATATTTTCCTCTTTAAAAAATTCACTATTTGGTATTTTCTTTCTTCTAAGTTCTTTTAATAATAACTCTTCACCTTTTTTCAAATTTTCTTCTTTATCTATTCTATTAAAGAAAGCCTTTATTTTATTTTTAGCTTGAGCTGTATATGCCATAGTTATCCATTCGCGAGATGGAGTTGATGTTTTATTAGTATTGATTTTTACTATATCGTTATCTTGAAGTTTATAGTCTAGTGGGACTATATTACCGTTTACTATAGCTCCTACCATAGAATCTCCTACTTTACTGTGAACTCTATATGCAAAATCTATTGGAGTTGAACCGAGTGGGAGCTCTATTACATCTCCTTTAGGTGTGAATACATATATTATATTTTTAAGTACATCTTCTTTAACACTATTTATAAACTCTTCATCACTTTCTTCTTTAGATAACTCCATAATAGACCTAAAGAACTGTAATTTTTCTTCCATAGCAGATTGCATCATAGTCTTACCTTTTTCTTTATAAGACCAGTGTGAAGCAACACCGTGTTCTGCAACCTGATCCATCTCATAAGTTCTTATTTGTATTTCATATAACTGCCCATTTTCTCCAAATACTGTTGTGTGAAGAGATTGATAACCATTTTCTTTAGGCATTGCAATATAGTCTTTAAATCTTTTTGGTATTGGCCTATATTTAGAATGTATTATACCTAGTGTTTGATAGCAGTCTTGCTCTGTATCTACAAATATTCTTAAAGCGAGTAAATCGTATATATCACTAAATCTTCTACCAGTATCTAGTTTTTTATAGATACTATATATACTTTTTGCTCTACCTTTAATCTTATGTTTTATACCATGACTATTAAGTAAACTAGTTAGTGATTCTTTCATGAGTTCTACATTGTTATTTCTTTCAACTTTGGATTGATTTAATTTTTCTACTATTGAAAAATACACATCAGGTTTTGAATACCTAAGAGATAAGTCTTCTAGTTCACTTTTTATTTGATTCATACCAAGTCTATGAGCAATAGGTACTAATATCTCTAAAGTTTCCTTAGCATTTTCTTTTTGGTGCTTCTCACTTAATATCCAAAGAGTTCTCATGTTGTGAAGTCTATCTGCAAGTTTAATTATAATAACTCTAACATCTTCAGTAAGACCTACTAAAATCTTTCTATGATTTGCTAGTATTGCCTCGTTATCTCCACTAAAGTTTAATTTATTTATCTTAGTAACTCCATCTACTAAAGTTGCAATTTCAACACTGAATTCATTAGCTATTTCTTCTTTTGTAGCATTAGAATCTTCTATAGTATCGTGAAGAAGTGCGGCGCATATCGTTTGATAATCAGCATTTATTTCAGCTAAGATATAGGCAACATTTAGAGGATGTATTATATAATCCTCCCCTGTATGTCTTTTTTGTCCAAAATGTTTTTCAAACGCAAAAAGATATGCTTTCGTAATCATCTTTTTATCTTTTTCATTTGTTATATAAGTCGATACTTTCTCAAATAATTCATCAAAAGTAATATTAGGTTTATCTTTTCTCATGTTACCACCATATTAATTATACTATAAAACGTAAAAAAAAGATATAAATTATATCCTTTTATTAAATATCTTCAACGTATGTGAACTCTCCTCTAAAACCAGATGTGCTTTTTAGGTCATCCCATTTATTTCCTTTTACTTTAATTACATTTAAATTAGTACAACCTGAAAACATATTTCCAAGAGTTGTTGCATTACTTATATTAAAACTACTTAAATCTAATTTTGTTAAACTTGTACAACTTTGAAACATTTGGTTAAATTCTGAAACTTTTTCAAAAGTACAATCTTCTCCAAACATTATTTCTTCTAAATTAGTACAACCCATAAACATTCTTTCCATACTTGTGACAGATGACGTTTTAAAATTACTTAAGTCAAGACTCATTAAATTTTTACAACCTGCAAACATATAAAACATACTTGTTACATTTGATGTGTCAAATTTTTCTAGTCCTTTGATTTCTTTTAAATTACTACAGTCTCTAAACATCATTGCCATTATTTTTACTTGTGAGGTATTAAAACTTCTTAAATCCAGTTCTTCTAAACTCGAACAATTTCCAAACATTCCTGCGCTCCATGCAATACCCATATCAGTTACATTTCTAGTATCAAAGTTTTCTAATCCTTTGATTTTTTTTAATTTAGTGCATCCTTGAAACATACTCGCCATACTTGTTACATTTGAGGTATCAAACATGCTTAAATCTAATTTTTCTAAACTACTGCATCCATTAAACATCATTATCATACTATCTACTCTAGACGTATCAAAATTTTTACCAAATTTTATTTCTTTTAAATTTATACACCCATTAAACATACTTGAACCATATTGTCCTCCTATATTATTAAGACTTTTTGTACTAATATCGCTTAAATCTACCTCCTCTAAACTATTACATCCTCTAAATATCTCTGACATATCTGTTACTTTGGATGTATCTAATCCAAATAAGTTTATATTTTTTAAAGAATTACATGTTCTAAACATAGCTCCCATGTTTGTTACTTTACTTGTATCTATTAAATTAAGTTCTATTTCCTCTACTCCTTGAAAACTTTCAAAAAAGTATTTAAGATTTGTAGGACAGCTTATATATCCATCACTGTATACATATATTACACCTGTCTTATCATCATAATATCCTTTTATACTCTCATCATTCTTTGATGATAAATCTGTTGATTTTAATAACTGTAATTGCTCTTTTGTATATCCCTCTGGTAATACACTGTCTTGTAAAAATGTTATTTTCTTTACTGTTGTATCTACTGTTCCACTATTTGGATCTGCTCCATTTGTTCCTTCATCTCCAACTAATTGTTTTATTTTTGTATTAAATGTTGTACCGCTAACAAGTGTACTTTCATTTAAATTCTTAAGTATTGTTATTTCTTCTCCATTTACTCTTGCATAATAATCATCTATCATTCCCTTTAAAACTCTTTTTACTTTTGAGTCTTCTATTAGAAGTAATCCACTCTTTAGTCTGTGCCCTTCAGAAGCAATATAAATCTCTTTATCTCCTAATACTATCTTTTTTCCATCATCAGTAATAGTATATAATCCATCTTTCACATTATTAAATACTTCTTCATTTATTAGTGATGTATTTACTGCTCTTATATAACTTTCTGTACTTAATTTTAATGATCTTATCTTAGAATCCTCTATTAGATTTAATATTTGTGGTACTGCTATTAATGCGATAAATGCTAGTATTAATAATACTGCTAGTAACTCTACAAGGGTAAATCCTTCATTTTTCATAAACTTATCACCTATCTTCTATCATTATTTTATCACTACCCCACCCCACCCCACCCCCCCCCC
>CANRBR010000032.1 GCA_947628915.1 uncultured Bacilli bacterium
AGTAACAAATATGGCTGGAATGTTTAATTCGTGTAGTAGTCTTCAAGAACTTGATTTAAGTAATTTTGATACATCTAGTTTAACAAATGTAAATTTTATGTTTTCAGGATGTAGCAGTTTAAAAGAGATAAAAGGAATAGAATCTTTTGATACATCAAAAGTTATAGGTATGCGTGCAACATTTACTAATTGTAGTAATTTAACAAGTCTAGATTTAAGTAAATGGGATGCGAGAAAAGTAACAGAAGTTGTAGGATGGGATGGTGGATTATTCACAAATTGCAGCAGTTTAAAAAGTATAAAGTTCGGTAAGAATTTTACACTTGAAAATGTATCTGTTTTATCTGCAACGAATGGTAGTGGGGCGCCTTCAATGTTTCGAGGCTGTAGTAGTTTAACTGAACTTGATGTAAGTATGTTTAATACATCCAAAGTGACTATTATGAATAGATTGTTTAATAGTTGTACTAATTTAAAAGAGATAAAAGGACTAGAAAACTTCAATACATCAAATGTAACGAATATGGGCGCAATGTTTATAGACTGTAGCAGTTTAACTTCATTAGATTTAAGTAATTTTAATACCTCACAAGTAGCAGATATGAATAGAATGTTTCAAAATTGTACCAATTTAAAAGGAATAAAAGGAATAGATAGTTTTAATACAATCAAAGTAGAAGTTATGACTCAAATGTTTTATGGTTGCAGTAGTTTAGAATATTTAGATTTGAATAAATGGGATACATCAAGTGTGACAGAAATAGATAATATGTTTAATGGCTGTAGTAGTTTAACAAAACTAGATTTAAGTAATTTTAATATAATCAAGGTAGCAAGTATGAAGGGAATGTTTGAAGACTGTAGTAGTTTAGAAGAACTCGATTTAAGAAGTTTTAATACCTTAAAGTTAGAGGCTGGTTCTGCGGCTGGAATTTTCCGTAATACTCCTAAGTTGACTAGAATTTTAGTAACTAAGTTTAAGTGGAACAGTGTAGGTGAGTTAAATGATAAAAGAATAGTGTATTATGACGATGAAGGCAATGAAATTGTATAAATAAAAAGAGCTAAGCTCTTTTTCTATTTATCCCAATCATACTTCCAAGTATGGATGATATTATAAGTATTAAATAGAATAATAAGTATTTTACTTTAAAAGAATTATTAAACGCTAAAAAGTTAAATATAATTGTTAGTATAGAAAATATTAAACCTAATTTTAATCCTTCTAGAAATCCTTTTTTACTTGATTTTTTACCTATATAAAATCCACCGATGAGTAATCCTATGATAGGAATAATAATTTTTGTAATAGACATTACTTTATCACTTAATATATTAAAATAACTAAGTATTGTAGAAATAAAAGTTAGTATTAAAATACTTCCTATAATATAGGCAAAAGACAAACCTAAATTTTTTAAATATTTCATTAAATCACCTATTAATAATTATTCTTTTGTATAAAAAAATATTCTAAAGAACAATATAAATTTAGGTGATACTATGTTTCTAACACTCATTTTTAAAACTATATTTATGTATTTCTTTGTAATATTTGTATATAGACTTATGGGTAAAAAAGAAGTAGGACAATTAAGTATAGTAGATCTAATAGTATCTATTTTAATTGCTGAGTTAATAGCTCTATCAATCGAGGGAGAAAAGGGAAGTCTGCTTTTATCTGTAATACCTATAATGGTACTAGTACTTGTGCAGATGTTAATAAGTTATATAACGCTTAAAAACGATAAAATAAGAAATCTTATAGATGGTAAACCTACTATAATAATTAAAAATGGGAAACTAGATTTTACTGAGATGTCTAAACTTAGATATTCTTTAGACGATTTACTTACGCAACTTAGACTTCAAGGGGTTAAAAGTATAGATAAAGTAAAATATGCAGTACTTGAAAATAATGGTAATTTATCAGTATTTTGTGATAACTCTGATTATCCACTACCTTTAATATTAGATGGAGTAATAGACTACCAAGTATTAAAGGAGATAAAAAAAGACTATAATTGGATAATAAATATATTAAAGAAGAAGAATATAGAATTAGATGAAGTTTTTTATGCATTTTATACAGGAGGTAAGACTTTTATTATTACTAAATCTGAATTGTTGTAATAATTTGTAAAATTTATTGAAAAAATTAAATATTTATGGTATTATTTATTATAGTAAAGTGAGGGTTAATATGGAAACAGAAAAAAAAGGAACTTTCTTGTTTAAAAAATTGGATTTAGCTTTTGTTTATTTATTTGTTTTCTTAGTAGGTATTGCGATTGTTTTGGCAATGACATCATATTTAAACAATAAAGTTAAAGAATTCAATGAAGATTCAGTAGCAGTCGCACTACAAAAATAAAATTCAGTTTTTGAAAAAAGTAAAATTTTTAAAATTTTATTTTTTTTTGCAAAAAAGTATTTACAAAGTGAAATATTTTTTATATAATGGTGGTACAAGGTGACAGAAAGTGGTAAAAGGTGGTTGATAACTATGTTTATGGGGGAGTATCATCACAGCATAGATTCTAAAGGAAGAATTATTGTTCCATCTAAAGTTCGTGATGATTTAGGTGAAAATTTTATAGTTACTCGTGGCCTTGATGGTTGTTTATTCTTATATCCAAAATGTGAATGGGATAAGATAATAGCCAAATATAAAGAGTTACCTGATACTAAAGATAAAAGACAATTTATGAGAATATTTTTATCTGGCGCAACTATATGTGAATACGATAAGATGGGTAGAATTAATATTCCAAATCCATTAATAGAATTTGCTAAGTTAGAAAAAGACTGCATCATAATAGGTGTAGATGAAAAACTAGAAATATGGAGTAAGGAACGTTGGGAAGAGTTTATTAAAGAAAACGAAGAGAATTTATCAGATATAGCAGATAGCCTTTTCTCAAGTAATTATAGCCTATGAAACATATATCAGTTTTGTTAGAAGAATCGATAGATAACTTAAATTTAAAAGATAACAGTATCGTAGTAGATTGTACTTTAGGTTATGCAGGTCATAGTAGTGAGATTTTAAAAAGAATAAAAAGTGGTAAACTTTTCGCCTTTGACCAAGATGTAGATGCGATTAAATCTAGTCTTGATAGATTAAGTAAAATAGGAACTAACTTTGAAATAATTAATAGTAACTTTGTAAATATAAAAGAAGAGTTAGAAAAAAGAGGTATATCTAGTGTAGATTCGATACTCTATGACCTTGGAGTATCTAGTCCTCAGTTAGATGAAAAAGATAGAGGCTTTAGTTTCCACGCTGATGCACGTCTAGATATGAGAATGGATAAAAATAATCCACTAGACGCTTATAAAGTAGTAAATACTTACTCCTATCAAGAATTAGTAAATATATTCTATAAATATGGAGAGGAAAAGTATGCAACAAGCATTGCTAAGGGAATAATTAAATCTAGACCGATAAATACTACTTTAGAATTTGTTGAAGTAATTAAAAATAATGTTCCTGAAAAATACAGAAGAGAAAAACATCCAGCAAGAAAAGTATTTCAGGCAATAAGAATAGAAGTAAATGATGAATTAAATGTATTTGAGAAGAGTTTAAAAGACTCACTCGAATTACTTAATGTGGGTGGTAGAATATGCGTTATAACATTCCACTCCCTAGAAGATAAGATATGTAAAGATATATTTAATAGTGTAAGTAAAATAGATGAGAACTTAAAAAACTTACCTATAATACCAGATGAGTATTTACCAAAATATAAAGTATTAAAAACAATTACTCCTAGTAAACTTGAATTAGAAAACAATCCAAGAGCTAGAAGTGCTAAACTTAGAATAATAGAAAGAGTAGGATAATATGAAAAAGAGTACTAGAAAAGTAGTAAGACTAACAAAAGGAGAAAAAATGTTATATACATTAGGTTTCTTATGTATAGTTTTTACTGTTGTTATTAGAGTATTTTCTAGTGCTAGTATAAGTAATCTTAAGATGGATATAGAAAAAATTTCCTACAAGATAGAAAAACAAGAAAAGAAAAATCAAAGTTTAACAATGCAAGTAAACGAACTTACATCATACGAAAACTTAAATAGCGTACTTAAAGAGATGGGACTTGCATACAACAACGAAAATATAGTAGTAGTTAAATAAATATATAAGGTTTCTTATATGTTTTTCTTTATTTACTTATATATTTATAAATGATATAATGTATATAGATAGGATGATTATATGAATAATAAAGGTAAAACTTGGAGAGCTCCTTTTATATGTTTTGTTACATTCACACTTATAATAATTATTTTATTTATACAGTTTTGTTATCTAAGTCTATCTAAAAATGTATATGGAACTAATATGAAAGAGTTTGCTCAAAATAGAAATACTGTTACTGATATATTAACTGCTAAAAGAGGAACTATCTACGATGTAGAAGGCAATACTTTAGCTGAGAATATTACATCTTATACTTTAGTCGCATATTTAGATTCATCTAAAGAAGATGAAAATGGCCCAAGTTATGTAACCGATAAAGAATATACTGCAACTAAACTCGCATCTATATTAGGTGAAGAAAATTATGACTACATATTAGAAAGATTAAATAATAAATCAAAGCAAGTAGAATTTGGTAATGTGGGTAGAAATTTAACTGAACTTACTAAACTTGCAATAGAAGAGTTAGATTTGCCTGGTATTTCATTTACTGAGACTGTAAAAAGATATTATCCTAATGGTAATTTTGCCTCTTATGTAGTTGGGTATGCTAAACAATATACTAGAATTAATATAAAAGTAGGAGAGGAATACGATTTATATACATACTTTAAGAACTATTTTGATAACTATAATGGAATTACAGTAGATACACTTAATGATAAAGTTATAAAGATAAATGACACTAAAATTAAAGGTATTAAAAAAGGAACTAGTATACTTCGTATAAAAACTTATGGAGATACTCTTGCAAATATAGTAGTTAATGTAACTTCTTATGATATATTTAATACACTAGATAGTACTATTGTAGGAGAACTTGGAATTGAAAGTAATTTTGAATCTGAGTTAGAAGGTGAGGATGGCTATATCATATATCAACAAGATAAATATGGATATAAAATACCAGATACGCCAGAAGAGAAGTTAGAATCTAAAGATGGATATGACATTTATTTGACAATAGATTCTAATATACAGAGATTTGCAGAGAGTACTGTTAGTAGTATTCAAGATGAATTTAATTCTAAATGGACAGTTGTAACAGTTATGGATGCAAAAGACGGTAGTATACTCGCATCAGCTACAAGCCCATCTTATAATCCAAATAGTTTACCAGATAATATGAGTTATCAAAATAAATTAATATCAGACCCATATGAACCTGGGAGTGTTATGAAAATATATACATATATGTGCGCACTTGAAACAGGAAAATATGATGGTAATAAGAAATATTTAAGTGGTGAATACAAGTTCGATGATGGATATGTTATTCACGACTGGGAGAAAAAAGGTTGGGGTTATCTTACTTACGACCAAGGTTTTAGTTATTCATCTAATGTCGGTATAATAAATATAATTAATGATTATTTATCCAGAGAAGAGTTAAGAAGCTGCCTTGAAAGATATGGATTTAATAATACTACTGGAATAGAACTTTCTGGAGAAGAGACTGGTAACTTAGCATTTAAATATGAAACTGAAGTTATGTCAGCAGGATTTGGACAAGGTATTTCAACTACTCCTGTACAACAATTACAGGCACTTTCAATAATCGCTAATAACGGAGTTATGGTTAAACCTCATATAATAAGTAAAATGGTAGATAATAATACTAATAAAGAGATACCAACTAAAATAAGTAAGAGTGAAAAATTAGTAAGTGATGCAACTATTAATAAAATAAAAGACTTGATGGAAAGTGTAGTACAACCAAATGGACCTACTGGAAGTAGATACTATTTAGAAGGATACGATATAATTGGTAAAACTGGTACTGCTCAAATATTTGAAAATGGTAAATATTTAACAGGAGATAACGATTATGTTATGTCAGTTGCTCTTATGTATCCTAAGGATGACCCTGAAATTATTATATATGCAGCAACAAAGCAACCAGACCATAGTTCTAGTCTCGCACTACCAAAAAATATAACTGAACTAGTTAAAAACATTTCTAAATATAGAAAAATGTTTAGTGATGAAGATACAAATACAAAAGACATTTCATATAAAATATCTACTTATATTAATAAAAATGTATCAGATATAAAGTCTATGCTTGAAAGTAAAAATATAGATGTAGTAGTTATAGGTGATGGCGATAAGATAATTAATCAATATCCAAAAAAGGATACTGTATTAATAGAAAAGGATAAAATTTTCTTAGTAACTAATGGGGTTAATTATACAATGCCTGATATTACTGATTGGTCTAGATATGATGTAATAAAACTCTGTGAACTTTTAAAAATACCTTATTCATTTGAAGGTTATGGATATGTTGCAAGTCAAAGTATAAAAGCAGGTACTAAGATAGATGAAAACTCTAAATTAGAAGTATTACTTGGTAAAATTAAATCAAATTAAGTACAAACTATGTACTTTTTTTTGATATCGGTATATAATATTAATGTATGAACAATTATTCATATGAGGTGTTATATGAAATTATTAGATGACGATAAAACAATAGACTTATCGGAACTATTTAAAATGTTTGGAGATTCTACTAGAATTAAAATTATAAATGTTTTACTTGATGGAGGAATGTGTGTGAGTGATATAGCAGAAAAGATTAATATGACACAGTCTGCAGTATCACATCAACTTAGAATACTTAGGTCATCTCACCTTGTTAGGTGCTGCAAATGTGGTAAAGAAGCACATTACTTCTTATCTGATGAACACGTAGAAAAAATATTTAGATTGGGGTGTGAACACATCAATGAAATATAAATTTAATATAAGTAATTTAGAGTGCGCTAACTGCGCAAAAAGAATAGAAGATACACTAAATAAAGATAAGAATATAAAAAGTGCTAGTGTAAATTTTTCTAATCTTAAAGTAACAATAGAAACAGATATGACTAAAGATGTATTAAAATATGTAAATAAAATAGTTAAGAAAACTGAAGATGATGTTGAAATATATGAGACTGAGGTTAAAGAGACTAAAGTTATATACGATATAGTAAGACTATTTATAGGTGTTTTAATAGGTATAATAGGCTTAATAGTTAAAGGTGATATATTAAAAAATATACTACTTATAATATCTTATATAATACTTTTATCTAAGACATTTATAAGAGCTATAAAAATACTTGTTAAAGAAAAAACAATCAATGAGAATTTCTTAATTACTATATCTTGTGTAGGTGCTTATATAATAAATAAACAAAGCGAAGGCTTGATGGTTATAACTTTATATGAAATAGGTAAGATACTTGAGAGTGTTGCTTTAAATAACTCTAGAAAGTCTATTTCAAATTTAATGAATATAAAGGCTATATATGCTAATTTAAAAGTTGGAAAGAATATAAAAGAAGTAGACCCTAAGAGTGTTAATATAGATGATGTTATAGTAGTTAAAACAGGAGAGAAAGTTCCACTTGATGGTATAGTAATAAAAGGGTCTGCTAAAATGAATACTAGTGCCCTAACTGGAGAGAGTGTTTTAAGAGAGTTTAAAGAAAACGATAAAATACTATCTGGTATGATTAATGTAGATGGATTAATCGAGGTTAAAGTTACTACAAGTTATGAAGATAGTACAGTAAATAAAATACTTGAACTTGTTGAAAATGCAACTGATAATAAGGCTAAGACTGAGACTTTTGTATCAAAAGCAGCAAGAATATACACACCACTTGTATTTATACTTGCTATATTAGTACTTTTATATGGAGTTATATTTACTAAAGATGCGTTTAATGTATGGTTTTATAAATCACTTGTATTTTTAGTAATATCTTGTCCTTGTGCGATTGCTATTTCAGTTCCTTTAAGTTATTTTGCAGGTATTGGTAAATCATCTAAAGAAGGAATACTTGTTAAAGGTAGTAACTATCTAGATAATTTAAGAAATATTAAAAAAATAGTGTTCGATAAGACAGGTACGCTTACAACAGGTAAATTTGAAAATATAAAAATAGAAATGTATGATAAAAAATTAGATGAAAACTATATAAAAGAGTTAATAGTAAAAGGAGAGTCGTTATCTAACCATCCTATTGCTAAAAGCTTAATAGAACTATTAAAAATAGATGTAGATAACAGCGATGTTAAAAACTTTAAAGAAGAAAAGGGCAAGGGTATTTCATTTGAAATAGATAGCGATAAAATAAAAATAGGTAGTGATTCATTCAATAATGTAGAAAACGGTAATGCCTATATTTATATAAGTATTAATAATAAGGTAGTTGCTAGTTTAAATGTAACAGATAAGTTAAAAGATGATGCAATTAGTACTATAAAATCTTTAAAAAATAAAAATATAATTTGTGAAATGTTTACAGGGGATAGTAAAAATAATGCATTAAGTGTAGGTAATACTTTAAAGTTAGATAAGATAAACTATGAGTTACTTCCAAATGAAAAATACGAATTATTAGAAAGTTATGTAAAAGATAAAGATGTAGTTGCATTTGTCGGAGATGGGGTAAATGACGCACCAACTTTGGCACTTGCCCATATAGGTATATCAATGGGAGGTATAGGGCAAGAATCTGCAATAGAAGCATCAGATGTAGTTATTATGACTGATGAGTTAAGTAAAATTGTAACTAGCATTAATATATCTAAATATGTAAGTAGAATAATTAAAGAAAACTTAGTATTTGCAATAGGTGTTAAAGTACTTGTACTAATACTTAGTGTAGTGGGTATTGCAAGTATGTGGCAAGCAGTATTTGCTGATGTTGGTGTTACTTTACTTACAATATTAAATACTATGAGAATATTAAGGAAAAAGATAAAATAGTTAATATAATAAAGTACGCATAAGATAGATTTAAAAATACTACTAAAAAATATTGGAAGATAGATAAATATCTTCTTTTTTGCGTTTTTCGTACAAAATGCACGAAAATTACAGTAAAAATATGTACTTTTTGTACGAAATTTATTAAAATTTTGAATAAGATGAAATTCTATTAATAAAATATTTAATATTAAATAAGCAGAATTTTTCACATGAAAGTTATGAAAAAATTGTCTATTTTTTTATTTATAAAATGTTGCAAAAAAACGCAAAAAAACAAAAAAATAAGAAAAAAAGCAACAAAATGTATTTACTTAGTCTTAAATAAATGTTAAAATTAATACGATGGATGTGATAATATGACCAATTCGGAAAAAATTATTAAAATTGCAAATGAAAATAATGGATATGTTACGACAAAACAAGTCAAGGATTCAAATATTAATACTATTGAATTAACAAGACTGGTTAAACAAAATAAATTAGAAAGAATTACTAGAGGATATTATGCAATTGCAAATTCTTTTTGCGATGATTATTATGAATATCAATTAAAATCTAAAAACTGCGTTTTTTCTCATTCTACAGCACTTTATTTTTATGATTTATCTGATAGAACTCCACTTTATTTTGATATGACTGTGCCAATTGGATATAATGGTAGTTTAAGTAAAGATAAAAATGTTCAACTACACTATGTAAAAAAAGAACTTTTAGAACTAGGTTTAACTACAGTTTTATCTCCTTTTGGAATGAAACTTAGAGTTTATGATTTGGAAAGAACTATTTGTGATATAGTTAAATATAGAAATCATATGGAGAAAGAAATTTTTACAAAAGCATTAAAATGGTATGCTAAAAGAAAAGATAAAGATTTATTTAAATTAATGAAATATGCAAAAAAATTAAATATTGATAAAAAAATGATTGAATATATGGAGGTGTTATTATGATGAACTCTGATAAATTAAAAAATATCATATCTAAGAAGTCTTACGGAAATAGTGATATATCACAAAAATTTTATCAATTATTTTACTTTGAGAGAATTTTAGAGAGAGTATCTATAAGTAGTTATAGGGACAAGCAATAGTAAGAAAAATTTTTAAATTTGGATTTAATCTAAAAGAATATGCAGTAAAAAGTAATATACTAATCCTTGTTAAAACACAATAATTTTAAGTAATAAATAATACAATGTTCTTAAGTTTATCCATTATATGAAATTCATGTCTTAGAAAAAATTAAAGCTAAAACTGAAATTAATTGCTCTAAATATAGTATAAAAATATGTAAGCAAAATATTGCTTATTTTTTCTTTATGGACATATATTTTAATGGTGATTATATGTTTTTTAAAAATATACATAAAAGAATTAAAATAGTTATATTAATTACAATATTTTTATTCTTAGTTATAATAGGTAAAGTATTTTATATACAAGTAATAGATTATAAAAAGTTAAATAAGTATGCAACTAGTCTTTGGAGTAGAAATCTTCCTCTTGCTGCAAATAGAGGAGTAATATACGATAGAAATGGAGTAGTACTCGCAGGTAATATTACTACTACTTCACTTGTATTAATACCAAATCAAATAAATAATAAAGAAGAAGTTGCTAAGTCCTTGTCAGAGATATTAAATGTAGATTACGACGAGATGTATAAACACGTATCTAAAAAAACTTCAATAGAAAGAGTACACCCAGAAGGTAGAAATTTGAGTTATGAGATTGCAGATAAAATTAATTCATTAGGATATGATGGAGTTTACCTAGTAAAAGAGGCTAAGAGAAATTATCCATATGACTCACTTTTATCACACTCAATAGGATTTGTTGGAATAGATAATCAAGGACTTAGTGGACTTGAACTTATCTATGATAAATATTTAACAGGTAGTGATGGGTCTATAAAATACTTTAGTGATGCTAAGGGTAATAGTCTATCTATGTCACAGATATATGAACAGCCACAAAGTGGAGTTAATATGACACTCACTATTAATTTTGAACTTCAAGAGGCTTTAGAAAGAGAACTTGATTTAGCAGTAAGCGAGTATAATCCTGACCAAGCGTTAGGTATTATGATGGACCCAAATACAGGTGAGATACTAGCAATCGCATCCCGCCCTACATTTAGTCCAAGTGAGTATCAAAACTATACAGTAGAACAGATTAATAGAAATCTACCTATTTGGATGACTTATGAGCCTGGGTCTACATTTAAAATAATCACACTTGC
>CANRBR010000033.1 GCA_947628915.1 uncultured Bacilli bacterium
AATGAAGGAGATAAATTAAAAATAATTTCTTATCATTCTACATATCAGGAGGATAGATTAGAAGAAAAGCTAACTGAGTTAAAAAATAGTGGTATAGTTACAGATGATACAACTATAGAAGGATTAAGTGTAGAAATAGTGTATGATATGTTTGGAAAGACATATGAATATAAAGGTGCTGAAATTGATAGACTTGGTGATAATGTAGGACTTGATGATTGGAGAAGTATACTTATTAGAGGTAATAATGGTGTTGATTGCAGTATACTAAAACAGCCTTATTTAGATTCTTATCAAGATAAGGGTACGCCACAAATTTGTCATTATGTGAGTGAAAGTTATAATGATTATTTCGTACAGTTTGTGTCTCCAGCATATCCTAATTCTATACCATATGTACTTACAATATCAAAATAATGATTAATTATGCTTAGAATCATTATTATAAAAATACATTTAAAGTCTATAATTAAAATATAATTTTTTGACAAAGATATAGACATGTAAGATAATATAAAAGTAAGACTAGGAGGTAGTATATGAAAAATAAATAATGATGGGACTGTCTCATTAAATAAATGCAAAGTTGATGGTCATGATGTAGAATATGCATACGGAATATATAAAGATAATAGTGGTGCAAACATTCCAGATCTATTAAATAATACACTAACTCCAGTAATATATAATGAGGACCACTGGGAAGTAGCGGATATAACAGATGAGTGGTATGACTATGACAAAAAAGAATGGGCCAATGCAGCAATATTAAGCGAGACAGGAAAAAGTAAAAAAGTAGGAGAAATGTTAAAAGTACCATCTTCACCTGAAGATGAAGGAGAGTCAGATGTACTAGCAATGTTAGTATGGATACCAAGATATTCATATACTATAAGTAGTATAGCAGGAAGTGATAAAAATAATCCTGGAGCAATAGATATAAAGTTTGTAGATAAAAATGTAAATGAAAATGGAACTGCCTCATACACTGATGAAATAGATAATACATGGTATACACACCCAGCTTTTGATTTTGGAGGAGTACAATTATCAGGAATATGGGTAGGAAAGTTTGAAACGACAGGAAATGGAGATAATCCAACAATACTTCCAAATCAAACATCATTAAGAAATCAAACAGTAAGCTTACTGTTCGCTACAGCGCAGAAATTTAATATATCATTAGGAAATAACGGAGATAGTCATATGGCAAAGAATAGTGAATGGGCTGCCGTAGCATATCTATCACATTCAAAATATGGAAAAGATGATGAAGTATATATAAATAATTGTTCTAAATATATAACAGGAATAGGAGCAGAAAGTGTAAGTGCATCAAGCACAAGTAATTGTATAAATACTTATTCAACCGAAAATGGACAAAAAGCATCAACAACAGGAAACGTATATGGAGTATATGATATGAGTGGTGGTTCGTGGGAATATGTAATGGGGGTGTATCAAAAAGTAAAAGGCTCTAGTGGATTTAAAGATAATCTTGAAGGAATAGATGAAAAATATTATGACAGTTATATAACAACTGATTTATCTGATGCATGTAATAATAGTTCTTGTAATGGGCATGCATTAGAAGAGATTAGTGGCTGGTATGGAGATTATGCTATTTTTGTCCCAACTAGTCGTCCGTGGTTTAGTCGTGGTGGCTACTATAATGATTGTTCTCTTGCGGGTGTATTTAATTTCTATAGCCATATTGGCTGTAATTACAACGATGCTTCATTCCGTGTCGTTATATCCCCAACTAAGTGATACAAAGTGAATAGAAATATTTACTTTTTTTCTTTGTAATGATATAATTTTATAAGAATAAAGGAGGGTCTAATGAAAGAAGTATACATATTTGGACATAAGAAACCTGATACAGATTCAGTAACATCTGCAATAGCATTATCTTACCTAAAAAATAAAATAGGAATAAAATCTAGGCCTATGATATTAGGTGAGATAAATAAAGAAACTGAGTTTGTATTAGATTATTTTAATATAGAAAAGCCAGAATATTTAGAAGATGTTAAATTACAAATAAAAGATTTAAATTATTATAAAGATTGTTTTGTAAATAAATACGATTCAATAGATAAAACATATAAATATATGACTGATAAAAATATAACAGGTGTTCCTGTTGTTGATAATAAAAAGTTTATTGGACTTTTAACATCTAAAATGATAGGTTCTGAACTCATAAACGGAGACTTTACAAAACTAAATACTTCATATGATAATATAATAGAAGTATTAAAGGGTGAAGAGATATTAAGATGTGATAAAGATATAAATGGTAATATAGTTGTAGCTGGATTTAGAAGTACTACTATACTAAATACAGTAGAGTTTAACGAAAATACTATATTAATAGTAGGAGATAGGCATAGCATAATAGAAGCAGCAGTAAATAGTAAAGTAAAATTAATAATAATAGTAGGTAACCTAGATATAAAGGAAGAACACTTACAAATAGCAAGACAAAATAAAGTAAATATAATTAGAACTCATTATGACACTTTCCACACTGCTAAATTAATCGGTTTATCAAATTATGTAAACAATCTATTAGATGGTACTAGAAATATAAGTTTTAATGAAAATGATTACTACGATGATTTTAAAGAAAAGAGTATTAAACTAGGTTATAACAATTATCCTGTAATAAACGATAAAAATGAATGTTTAGGACTAATAAGAATAACTGATATAAATAAATTTAATAAAAAACAAGTAATACTTGTAGACCATAATACTGCATCACAGAGTGTTGAAGGATTAGATGAAGCAGAAATCTTAGAGATAGTGGACCACCACAATATAGGTTCAATAACTACAAATATGCCTATTAATTTTAGGAACATGACTGTAGGTAGTACTAATACTATCATATATTCTTTATTTAGTGAGAATAATATTACTATACCAAAGGATATAGCAGGAATAATGCTAAGTGGAATAATCTCAGATACTCTTAAGTTTACAAGTCCAACTACTACTGAATACGATAAGTATGTAGCTAGTAGATTATCTATGATATCTGAACTTAATATAGATGAGTATGCTAGTCTTATGTTTAAAGCAGGTACTGATTTAAAAGGTAAAACAATAGATGAGATTATACAAGGAGATATTAAGACTTACGATGTGAATAATAAGTTTATTGCAATATCACAAGTCATTACTTTAAATTCAGAAGATATATTGGATAGAAAGTATGAATATATAGATGCATTAAATAATATGAAATCAAATAGAAACTTTAATGCAGTTATAATGTGTGTTACAGATATAATAAAAGATGGGTCTTATATATTCTTTGATGAGGGCAGTTATAATTTAATTAAAGAAGCGTTTGAACTTGAAACTATAGAAGAGGGATATTTCTTCGATAAGTGTTTATCTAGAAAAAAACAGTTAGTTCCTTTAATTATGAATGTGATAAAATAAGACACTTTTTTCTAAAACTGATTGATTCATAGATTCTTATGTGATAAAATTAATATAGATTGAAGGTGTATTAATGGAGATATATGTACCAGATATTTATCAACAAGATATATATCAAATAAATTATGATGTATTATTATCTAGGGGTATTAAATGTCTAATATTTGATTTAGACAATACTCTAGTTACTATAAAAGAGATGTATCCTAAAGAAGAAACTAAAAACTTGTTTAATGAATTAAAGGAAAAAGGCTTTAAAATAATAATAGCCTCTAATAGTATAAAGGCACGCGTAAAGCCATTCCACGAAGAGTTAAAAGTAGACTATATTTATAGTGCCAAGAAACCTCATATAGATAAAATAAATGAGTTTATAACTTCAAGTAAGTTTGGATTAGATGAGATTGCAATGATTGGGGATTCTATGATGGATGATGTAGTGTGTGGAAATACTATTGGTATTACAACTATTCTTTTAGACCAAATAGGTAAGGCTGAATTTCCCATTGCAAGAATTAAAAGGATAAAAGAAAAAAGAATTCAAAAAAAACTAAGAGATAAAGATTTATTTACTAAAGGAAGATACTATGTCTAAATGTATAGGATGCGGAGTTCTTTTACAAACTAATGATAAGGATAAAATAGGCTATACAACGAATATTGATAATGATTTATGTGAAAGATGCTTTAGAATAAGAAATTATAATGAATATAAATTTGTTACTAAAGATAATAAAGATTATGTAGATATACTAAAAAATATAAATAGTAAAGATTTAGTAGTACTAGTTGTTGATTTGTTTAATATAAGTAAATGTATTAGTGATATATCTAAATATATTAATAATAATATTTTACTCGTATTAACTAAAAGAGATATACTCCCTAAATCTTGCTATGATAAAAAGTTTATAGACTATTTTGAAAATTATAACTTAAATATAATAGATACTGTTATAGTAAGTAGTAATAAAAACTATAATTTAGATATACTATATGATAAGATAAATAAATATAAAACTAGTAATAATGTATATGTTGTAGGATTTACTAATTCAGGTAAAAGTACTTTAATTAATAAAATAATCTATAATTATTCTTGTTTTAATACAGTTATTACAACTAGTAATCTACCATCTACTACAATAGATTCAATAGAGGTAAAAATAAATGATGAACTCACACTCATAGATACCCCAGGTCTAATAGATAGTGATGATATTAGTAATTTTATAGATGGCAAAACATTAAAAAGAATAATACCTAATAAAGAGATAAAACCTAAGACATTTCAAATTAAAGTTAAAGAGTCTATAATAATAGATGACTTAGTTAGATTAGATTTAATACCTAAAAATAGTGTTACTATATATATGTCTAATAATTTAAATACAAAAAGAATATTTAAAGATAAAGATGAGTTAAAAGATTTAAAAAAATATGAACTTGATATAGATAATGATTCTGATATAGTTATACAAGGTTTGGGATTTATTAAATTTACAGATAAAGCAAAAGTTGTTTTATATGTAAAATCAGGCGGTGTTTTTGTAAGAAAAAGTTTAATATAGGGTGATAATATGGATAATGAAAAGAAGAAAAAGAGTAATAATTTGTTTGTAATAATATTATTTGTAATAGTTATTGTATTTGTACTAGGATTTCCTAAATTATACAGTTTTATAGAAAAAGCAAAATTACCTGAGGTTCCAAAAACTCAAACAGAGGATGATAATGAGGAAAAGGTAGTTACTGATGAATTGTTAGAAGAACTACACTATCCTATTATGAGAAATAGTATTTATGATTCAAATACATATTATACACTAGATAAGTTTACTATATCTAATATGTCTAATAGTGATATACTATATAATGCGTTTATGGATATGTATGAAGGCAACATCACTAAATCAAACAGTTATAGTAGATGTAGTAATACCCCTATGGAATTTAATGATTATTATATAGAATTTAGAATTGTAAATATATTAGGTAAAAATGTCAAGTATACATTAGATTCATTTTATGTACCAGAAGACTCTAATAGCAGTTATAAAGGAAATTGGAGATATGATAATTTAAATTCAAAATTTATATATGATGGATTATGTAGTTCCAAAGCATCAAATACAACTTATTACGATTTAACTAGTTTAATTAAATCAGAATACGATGGTAAAGATATAGTAGTTTACTATTATGTTGGATTTGCTAAAGTAGTAAATAACAATTATACGATTTATAAAGATGCAAAAATGACAGAAGAATTAAAAAATGGAACTATAAACAGTGTAGATGAATTAAATTCTATATTTGAAAGTATAAATAATAGAGATAAGAAAATATATAAATACACATTTAAAAATACACTTTGTAAATACGATGAGTATTGCTTATATAAAGGGGAATATGTAAATGAACTTTAATACTGATGGTTTTAATGAAAGAACTAACTATATACATAATTCAAATGATTTAAATAGATTAAAAGATAATCCTAATAGTTTTGATAATTCGTTTGCTAAAATGCGTACAGAAGAAAGAAGAGACTTAGTTGAAACTACTAATAAAGATAATGTAGTAACTGTAGAAGAAGCAAAAGGTAATAAAGAAAACTTTATAGTTAGAAATAATAACATGATGAATGCAAATGCAAAACCGATACCTAATAATCCTGTAAGCAATGCTTTAAATAGAAACATGTTTAAAAGATAAAGTCGTAAGACTTTTTTTTCATTAAAAGAATAAAATTTAGTGGTGATATTATGCCTATTATAGGAATAGTTACAAGAAAATATATAAGTGAAGAAAGTCATAATATAAATATTATTTATGACGATATAGAAAGGGCAATCATAAAAAATAATGCTATACCGCTTGGTATAACACTCACTCAAAATTATAAAAAATTAATAGACATATGCGATGGAATAATATTTCAGGGTGGAGACTCATTAGGAGATTACGATTTAGAGACTTTAAAATATTTGTATGATATAGATAAACCAGTACTTGGAATATGTTTAGGTATGCAATCTATGGGTATATTGTTTAATGGTGAAATAGCAGATATACCTAAACATAAAACAACACTATCTTATGCACATTCAGTTATAATAAAAAGACATACAAAGTTATATAATATATTTAAAAATGAAGTAATTAAAGTAAATAGTAGACATAAATCAGTAGTTAAAGATACTACTTTAGATATTTGCGCACTTAGTCAAGATGGATATATAGAGGCAATAGAAGCTCCAAATAAAAAATTCTTTATCGGTGTTGAATGGCACCCAGAATCTATGATAGATTACGATATTAATCAAAATAAACTTTTTGAATATTTCATTAACACCTGTAGTTAATTAAGCATCTGATTTTACAAATTCAAAAAAAGTGTTATAATACACTTGAGGTGGATTTATGGATAATATTTTGATTAAAATAGAAAAATTAAGTGAAGAAGTAAAAAAAATTAATGAACAAATAACACTTACTACAACTCGTAAAGAATCCTTGTTTGATGAACTCCATAAAAATGGTAATTCATATTTTCAAATTATTAGAGAGTTAGATAGACGGAAAGCTGAAAAAAATTATGCTGAAAATATAAATAAAAATGTAGTTTTAAAGTTAATTAGGGCTTTTCTATTATTAATAGCGGGTATACTTTCATTTTGTGTTCTACCAACTAGAGGTATACTATTAGGTATTTGTTTTGGTATATTAGGATTTTGTTGTTGGGTAACATCTATAAATGAAATTGCAGCTAGTAAAAATTTAATTGGTGAAAAGAAAATATATAATTTAGATAATATAAATAACGATATAACGATAAAAGAAAAAGAATTAGAGGAAAATAAAAAATGGAAAAAAGATAATGAGGCTAAGTACCACAATGAAATAAATAAATTAGAAGCAAAACTAAATAGTCTTTTCAGTCTTAGACAGATAAAGATATCTGCAATAGAAAATCTTAAATATTTAAGGAATTCTGTTATAGAAGAATATGTTAACAATAATATAGGAGTTGAAGATAGAATAAATTCTGCCTATGAAAAAGTTTATAAAAAATATGAAAAAAGAAATAGCTAAAATTGCTATTTTTCTTTTGTAATTTTTAAAATAGTGTTATAATAATGCTTGGTGGTTGTTATGGATAAAATTATTATTAAAGGAGCAAGAGAAAATAACTTAAAAAATGTAGATTTAGAACTACCTAAAAATAAATTAATAGTAATGACTGGTGTATCAGGAAGTGGTAAAAGTAGTTTAGCCTTTGATACTATATATGCAGAAGGACAAAGAAGATATGTAGAAAGTTTAAGTGCATATGCAAGACAGTTTTTGGGTGGTACTGAAAAACCTGATGTAGATTCTATAGAGGGACTTTCCCCAAGTATTAGTATAGACCAAAAGACAACTAATAATAATCCGAGAAGTACTGTTGGAACAGTTACAGAGATATATGATTATTTGCGTCTTTTATATGCTAGAATAGGCGTTCCATACTGTCCAAATCATAATAAACCGATATCAAGTCAAAGTATAGAAGAGATGACAAATCAAGTACTAGAACTTGATGAAGGTACTAAGATAAGAGTTTTATCTCCTGTAGTACACGGTGAAAAAGGCACTCAAAAAGATTTATTAGATGATTTAAAAAAAGATGGATACTCAAGAGTTAGGATAGATAATAACGAGTATGAACTAACTGATGAAATAAACCTTGAGAAAAATAAGAAACACAGTATAGATGTAGTAATAGATAGACTTATAATAAAAGAAGATATTAGAAGTAGACTAAGTGAGGCTATTGAACTTGCTTGTAAGCTTTCAAAAGGTAAATGTGTAATAGATGTAGTTGGGGAAAACGAGATAGTTATGAGCGAGAGATATGCATGTCCAGATTGTGATTTCTCACTACCAGAACTTGAGCCAAGGTTATTTAGTTTTAATGCACCATATGGTGCTTGTCCTGATTGTAACGGGTTAGGATTTAAACAAAAAATAGATGAAGACTTGATAATGCCTGATAAAAATAAAAGTATTTTAGATGGAGGTATTGTTGCTTACAATATGGATGCATCTATATCATATACACAGATAAATTCACTTGCTAAAGAATATAATATAGACCTAAGTAAACCTATAAAAGATTTAACAAAAGAAGAACTTAACTTAATATTATATGGTTCAGATAAACCTATTGAGTTTAACTATACATCTAATAATGGTAATACTAGAACTACTACAAACTACTTTGAAGGAATAATAAACAACTTAGAAAGGCGTTATATAGAAACAAAAAGTGGATGGATTAGAGAATGGCTAGATAAGTTTATGATGGAATTACCTTGTACTACTTGTCATGGTGCGAGATTAAAAGAATCAGTTTTATCAGTTAAAATAAATAAGAAAAATATATATGAGATGACACAGTTATCTATAGGTGAGTTATATGACTTCTTAGATAATTTAAAACTTAATAAAGAACAGACAAAAATAGCAGAGTTAATACTAAAAGAGATTAAAGATAGATTAAAATTCTTAATAAATGTAGGTCTTAGTTATTTAACGCTAAATAGAATGGCAGGGACACTCTCTGGTGGTGAGGCAGGAAGAATTAGACTTGCAACTCAAATAGGTTCACGCCTTACAGGAGTATTATATGTACTCGATGAACCTAGTATTGGACTACACCAAAGAGATAATACAAGACTTATTAATTCTCTTTTAGAAATGCGTGATTTAGGTAATACTTTAATCGTTGTAGAACACGATACAGATACTATGCTTGCTTCTGATTACTTAGTAGATATAGGACCTCTTGCTGGAATACACGGTGGGGAAATCGTTGCTTCTGGTACACCTAAAGAGGTTATGCAAAACGAAAACAGTTTAACAGGTAAATATCTAAGTGGTAAGCTTAAAATAGAAGTACCTAAGAAAAGAAGAAAAGGTAATGGTAAATATTTAGAGGTTAAAGGAGCCAGTGAAAACAACTTAAAAAATATAAATGTAAAATTCCCTCTTGGTAAATTTATATGTGTTACTGGTGTATCAGGAAGTGGTAAAAGTAGTTTAGTAAATGAAATACTATATAAAGTAGTCGCTTCTAATCTATATAAAACAAAAAATAAACCAGGTAAACATAAAAAAGTATTAGGGCTTGAAAACATAGATAAAGTAATAGATATATCACAAGCTCCAATAGGTAGAACTCCAAGAAGTAATCCTGCAACTTATGTAGGAGTATTCGATGATATTAGAGATGTATTTGCTTCTACTAAAGAGGCTAAAATGAGAGGATATGATAAAGGTAGATTTTCATTTAATGTAAAAGGTGGTAGATGTGAAGCATGTTGGGGAGATGGAGTTAAAAAAATAGAGATGCATTTCTTACCTGATGTGTATGTTCCTTGTGAAGTATGTCATGGCACAAGATATAATAGAGAGACTCTTCAAGTAAAATATAAAGGTAAAAGTATATACGATGTACTTGAAATGAATGTAGAAGAGGCCTTGGAATTCTTTAAAAATATACCTAAAGTAAGAGATAAATTACAAGTTATGATGGATGTAGGTCTTTCTTATATTAAACTTGGACAAAGCGCACCAACCTTATCTGGTGGTGAGGCAGGACGCGTAAAACTTGCTAAAGAACTTCAAAAGAAACCTACAGGTAAAAGTTTATTTATATTAGATGAACCAACTACTGGACTTCATACACACGATATAAAGAAACTACTTGAAATACTAAATAGAATAGTAGATAATGGAGATACAGTACTCGTTATAGAACACAATCTAGATGTTATAAAAGTAGCTGATTATATAATAGATTTAGGTCCTGAAGGTGGTAGTGGCGGAGGAGAGATTGTTGCAACGGGTACACCAGAAGAAGTAACTAAAGTAAAAGAAAGTTATACAGGACAGTTTTTGAAAGGGATGTTAGAATGAAAGTAAATTATGAGTATACAAGAAAACACTATAAAAATTTCTTATATAGATCAAGAATAGTAAGCAATATAATATTATTTATTATATGTTTAGGTATTTATTTATATTTTTCAATGGATAAAGTACCACTAAAATTTTTACCACTCTTTATAATAAGTTTAATAGTTTTAATACTTTTATTAAATGTATTATATGTACATGCTTATTTAAAAGTAAATGAGATGATGAATAATACTTCTTATGGTAAATGTACACTAGAGTTAACTCCTAATAAGTTTTCTCTTACTGTAAATAAGTCTAAGACTGATTATAAATATAAAAACATAAGAAGGATAATTGTTAAAAAGAATTGTTTTAAAGTTAAGTTTAAAAATCGTAGAGAGTATTTAACTTTTGAAAAGAGTTTATTCGATGAAACAGAATATAACGAAATAATTAAGAAATTTAAAGCAAAGAGTAATTAAAACTCTTTTTTTTGTAAACTTTTTTAAAACACTTGACAGGGGGGGGG
>CANRBR010000034.1 GCA_947628915.1 uncultured Bacilli bacterium
CGCTAACATAGAAAAACTGATATTTGAAATTATTCCAAGTATCAGTTAACTTTTAAAATTTTTAAGCGATTGCCATGCAATTATTTTAAATAATTTCAACAAAAGTGTAATTAACGAGACATAGATTGTTGTTTTTCTATTTTTTCATTTCCAACTGATAATTTAACTTTAGAACCATCTGTTTTTTTAATCTCAATAACGGATTTAGGATTCATCCAACGCAATACGTTTTCAATATATGTAGGGTCTCCTGCTTTTGAATTATTTCTATAATCTAACCAACCGATATCTTTTTGGTCTGCTAGGATTTCATCTACACTTTTATCAGTACTATATGAATAAGGCTTTAAAACTTTACTCATATTCCCATTTCCCATGTTATAACACTGTAATCCTGCTAAAATATTATAATCCATATATCTTAAAGCATTTTGAAGTATCATACATCCTAACTTTATATTGAAGTCTAAGTCTTTTATATTATTCTCTGTAATAGAAACTGTTTCGTTATTATTACTTTCAAAATTATATGCAGTTAAATTCTTACCAACAAAAGCAGAATTTTGTATCTGCATAAGTCCTGTTGCTCCTCCTTTATCCATCTGTGTTGAATGCTCTCCTCTTTCTTGAGTAGCTATTGCAACCATTAAATTATAATCAAGACCATATATATCTGAATATTTTTTTAATATAGAACCATATTTAGTCTCTGTATTTTGTTTTCTTAACTCATTCGATAAGTCTTCGTGTTCTATAACAATATCTGTTTTATCTTGAGTAGTATTAGTTTCTTTAATCTCTTCACTACTAATATCATCGCTTTCTTCAGATTCTATATCTTCAACATTAAAATTAATATTACTAGAGGTATCATCTATATTATCGATAGATATAGTATAAGCTGATGAGGTATTAACATTTGAAATATCTTTACTATAGTTTGCATGAAAACCTGTACTTATTATGGTTGCTAATATAATAGATGCCACTATAACTTTATTGGTATACTTGTTTTCTCTTTTAACCTTTTTATTTCTTATCTTATTTAATGATGTTTTTTCAAAATACTTTCTTATATTATTATCTAAATTAATTAGAGATTGAAGTGGTAAAATATCCTTGTATTTTTTTACTATAAACACAAAATCATTACTAGAATACTTTATAACTAAATCTTCATCTAATATAGTTACGTTCTTTATAGGTGTATTAGATAATATATCTATACAATTATATAGTGATTCGCCTTTTACTACTCTATTATTTCCACTTAACTTTAAAGATAACGAATTATTATCGTCTATATATAACTCAATTCTATTCATAATTAAATTCCTTATATTTAGATTCTAACATGTTGTCAATTAAATCCCATTCATAATCATTTTCTATATCTTTTAATACTATTTTGTCATCTTCAAGTACATATCTTGATGCATATATTTCTAACTCTTCGTTTTCATCTTTTGTACCATCTGTATATACTATATAGTTTATATCATTATTATTATCTTTAAATGTAAGTAATACATCACATATAATTTCTTTATCGCCATCAAATATTTTAAAATCCATAAGGTTTCACCCTCTCAATTATATCAGACAAAAAAATAACTATCAATAAAACTAATAGTTATTTTCCTCTCTTTACACAATTTTACTCAAATAATTTTAAAAACGAATTTGGAATATCTATATCTATAATTATATTTTCATGTGTCTTTGGATGCACAAATTCCAATGTATTAGCTACTAAAGCCATTCTCCTTATAGGGTCTTTCTTAATACCGTATTTTTTATCACCAACAATAGGATTTCCGATATGAGATAGTTGTACTCTTATTTGATTTTTTCTACCTGTTTTTAAGTTTAAACTAAGCATAGTATATTTTTTATTTTCTAATACTTTCTCATATTCTGTTATAGCAAGTTTACCATTTGAATCATTGACAACATATGTTAAATGAGTTTTAGTCTCTTCTAAATAGTTTTTAAGTACACCTTTTTTACTTTTTACATTCCCATTTACTACTGCTACATAATTTCTTTTAAATTTATCCCAATTATCTTGCAAATAAAACTTAGTTTTTTCATCTTTAGCAAACATTACTATTCCACTTGTATCTTTATCAAGTCTATGTACTATAAACACTTTATTATTTTTATTTTTCTTTTTTAAATATTCATAAACATAGTGAAATAAAGTCTTCTCTTTTTCTTTTTCTGTAGATATCGTAAGTAAATTTGCAGGTTTATTTATTATGATTATATATTTATCCTCGTATAAAATATCTAACTTCTTTTTATTTAGCATAACACCACCAAAAAGATTATAGCACATTTTAAAAGAAAAGATAAGTTACAGAAAAATAACTTATCTCATAATAAATAGTTGCTACTTACTTTTCTATTGCTAGCATTACTATTACTGCCAAAAGTTCTATAAGTATAAAAGTTTTATTCTTCTTTTTATACTTCCTTTCACAATTATTTTTATAATTACTATTTATTTTTTATCTCATATATTGCTCTTATAAGTCCAAGTTTACCATATTCATATGTTAAACCACCTTGTTGATATGCAATATATGGAGGTCTTATAGGTCCATCACAAGAAAGTTCTATAGATGAACCTTGAGTAAACGCACCTGATGCCATAATAACTTTATCATCATATCCAGGCATATCTGATGGCTCTGGTATTGCATTTGAATCTATTAATGAACCCATCTGTATTCCCTGTGTATATTTAATTAAATCGTCTTTATTATTAAATATAATGTTTTCTACTATATCCACTCTTTTTTCATTGTATTTAGGCTCTACTTGATATCCTAATTTTTCCATTACGAAACTAGTTAGTATTGCAGTTTTTAAAGCAGAGCCTACTACACTTGGCGCAAGAGCTAAACCGTGTAATAACGGTTTATTCATATTTAAAGTAGGTCCAACTTCCTTACCTTCTCCTGGAGCAGTTAATCTCTCACTTATAAGTTCTATTAAATCTTTTCTTCCAACTACATAAGCACCATTAGGAGCAATCCCTCCACCTAAATTTTTAATTAAAGAACCGATACATACATCTGCTCCAACTTCTATAGGTTCTTTAGTTGTTACAAATTCACAGTAACAATTATCTACCATTACAGTAGCAGAAGTATTTACTTTCCTAATTTCTTTTATTACCTTTTCTAGTTTTTCTATATCTATACTTTTTCTAGTTGAATATCCTTTAGACCTTTGTATATATATTATTTTTATATCATTTTTACTTACTCTATTTATTATTTTATCATAATCGAAATCATTATCTATTAAATCTATTTCTTCATATTTAACATTAAATGATTTTAAAGAACTAGGATTATCTTTAATACCTATTACTTCGTGCAATGTATCATAAGGTGTGCCACTAATTGATAACATTATATCATTAGGCCTTAATATTCCAAACAATGATACAGTTAATGCATGTGTGCCTGATATAAACTGTCCTCTAACTAATGCATCTTCACTTTTAAATATATCACTATATACTTTCTCTATTACATCTCTTCCTATATCGTTATATCCATAACCTGTAGTTGAGTTAAAATGATACTCAGATACATTTTCTTTTTGAAAAGCATCTAATACTTTCCTACTATTTAAAAAAACTATATTATCTATATTTTCTAATTCAACTTTTATCTCTTTTTCTGATTCATTTACTAAGTTTATTATATCATTCATGACTATCCTCCATTACTATAACACTACCACTTTTAATATTACTATCTATTAAATCTATCACACCTTTTGCAACTTCACTTTTATTTATTAATTTACTTTGTCCAATTCTTTTCATCTCTTCTTTTAGATATTCTTGACTCATTTCCCTTGTACTTTCAGTATTTACCCAATTAGGGCATATAGAATATATTCTAATATTGTCTAATTCTAAAGCAAGTGATTTAGTTAAATTAATAAGTCCCGCTTTACTTGCAGAATAATCCATATTATATTTAGAATATGTATTTATTCCATCTGTAGAAGATATATTTATAATTATACCATTATTCATTTTTGTATATAGTTTTTGTATAAGTATAAAAGGTCCAACTAAATTAACCTCTAAAACTTTTAAAAACTCTTCTTTAGTTTTTAAATTAAATTCATTATCTAAAGATAGTGCGGCATTATTTATCAATATATCTATGTGATTATAATTATTCATGTTTTTTATAAAATCTTCTATATCTAAATCATTAGTTAAATCTAACTTATAGTAGTCAAATTTAACTCCTAAAGACTCTATTTTTTCTTTTAATTTTATAATCTCTTCTAAAGAAGTATTATATGTACCTATTATATTATAATTATACCTAGCAAGTTCTAAAGCAATCTCTTTTCCTATTCCTTTAGCGCATCCAGTTACAAGTGCGGTTTTTTTCATCTAATCATCCCTACATAATTATATCATAAAAAGGAAGAAATTATCTTCCATTATTATCTTTAAACAAAGTTTTTATCTTACATTTAAAATTATCCATTTCTATTAAATTCGGAGTGAGTGCGATGTGGTGAGAATCGACAAACTCAAACCTTCCTTTTTCTAAACTCAATGTGAGGTCTATAAATCCTGGTATTAATTCCTTAGTCGCATCAGGAGATTTATAACTTAAAGTAGGTGCGCATAAATAGACTTTATCATATACTTTAGATTTCATCATATGACCATGTCCTTGTATTACTATTTTAGATTTAATATCATCTTCTTTGCTATCAGGTAACCAGTGTTTTAAATATATACTGTCGTTTTTAACACCTACAGTCCCATTACCATATCCTATAGGAATAATATCGTATCTAGCAGTTGTTATCCATTTCATTATATCTAATCCATATGATAAGTAGTGATACTCATGATTACCTAATATTCCCATTAAAATTATATTTTTATCGTATGGAAATTTTTTTATAAATGTTTCAATCTGAGTATAGATATCTTTTATGTTTTTTCTATCAGTTGTATAATCTCCCTCTATCATATCTCCACAAAAAAGTATAATATTTATATTATTTTTTGAAGCATATTCGTATACATTATAAGCAAGACGAATATCTCCTCCTATATGTCCTATGTGTAAATCAGATATAACTAAACATCTAAATTCTTTCTCTGAACTAGATATTTTAATGTCTATTTTATTTTCATGAGATTTATTTAAATCTTTTTCTAATTTATAATAAATATTAGAGTTATAAGAATAACTTGGAGTTAACATAAATCCTTTATTTATTAATTGTTTTATTCTAATATATAATTGTTTTTCAGTAATATTTAGCACATTACTTATTTCTTTCATGTTTTTATTTTCATTTATTAAGTTTAAAATAATTTGATTTATCTCTGTCATATCATATCCCCTATATTAGTATAACAAAAACAGATTGAACTAGTCAATCTATTTTATAATGTTATAGTAGAATTAATACCTATTGGAAGTCCAATTAAGTACCACCCAACTATTATTACTAACCATACTACTGATAGTATCAATATAACAGGCATTATTTTTTTGATAGTTCCTATTATACTCATATTAGTATCTTTTTCAAACTTATACATAAATCCTATTGCTACTATTAAATAAACATATATAGGGCTGAACAGTTTACCTACTGAATCTGCAGCTAAAAATATTGTTTGAGTAAAAGCTGGACTAATATTCGCTCTCATAAGTAGAGGTACATATATAGGTGCGACTAAATTCCATTTAGGAATAGATGCAGGAATAAATATAGATATAAATATAATCGATAAGAAAACTAATATTACAAGTATAATTCCTGATACATTACTTCTTCCGATAAAGTCTACTACATTTGTAGTTATAACAGTTGAGAAGTTTGTCCAATCTATTATTTCATAGAGTATAGATACGAAGAATAGAAGTACAAATACATATCCAGTACCTTCAAATGTTTTTGTAAGTGCATTACTGTAATCTTCACTATTTTTTATATTTCTTGACACTTTTCCATATATAAAACCACATACCATAAGTATACCAATTACTAAGAACATAAAACCTTGAGAAAGTGGAGATGATGATGCGAATAACTTACCTATATATGTTGGTTCTCCTCTATCTAACAATAATCCTGAATAAGGTAATCCCGGAATAATGCAGTATATAAATACTGATATCATTATAGCAAAGGCTATTAAAGTTACTTTACATGCTTTTCTTGACACATTTAAATTATCAGTTTCTTCGTTTCTTGGATATTTTTTTGAAAATCTCTCTAAAACTATTGTACCGACTATAGTTAAAATTATAGTAGATGTTATCATCAAAAATATATTTGATAATAACTCGTAGTTGTAATTCTCAACTATATTGCTTGCCGCAAGTTCTGTTATATCACCTAATTTATAGGCTTGATAATTATATATCAGTCCTGTACCATATCCTATAGTAATAGCTATAAACATAGTAAGAACACCTAAACTAGAATTTTTACCTATGTATTTATACAATATTCCCGCTAAAGGAAGTAAAAGTGCATAACTATAATCACCTATTATTGTAGATATTATACCTACAAGCATTACTCCCATAGTTACAAATCTCGAATTAACTTTTTTAAGCGGTGAGAAAACATGTTTTAAAAGTCCACTTGCCTCAAGTATTGAAACTGCTATTAGTGATAATATCACTAAAACTAAAGGCTCTAATGTCTGAAAATTAACCAAAGAATTGTTTAATATGTGTTTTATACCTGATGAACTAAATATATTATTTACAACAGTTAAATTAGTAACTAAACTACCTGCTTCTGTAACATATCCACTTGTTCCAAGTAAATTAAGTAAAAAACATAGTACAGATACAATTAGTCCTAAAAATAATATCTCTACAACAGGTCCTAATTGCCTTTTTTTATTTATTTTTTTCACTTACATCCTCCTAAAACTTAACTACCTTTTTTAGTTTTTTATTAAATTCTATTCTAGGTAGCATAACTGCTCTATTACATGCAGTACATCTTATCTTTATATCAGCACCAACACGAGTTATTTCCCACTCATTAGACCCACAAGGATGTGCCTTTTTCATCATAACTATACTACCTAATTTATATTCATTTTCCACTGTGTACCACCACCTGATTATATGGAATAGTTATATTGTTCTTTTTAAAAGATAAAACGATATCTTTTTTTATTTTTCTATCTATATCAAAACTATCTTGATAATTAACAGATACTCCTAATCTAAATACAATAGAACTATCAGATAGTTCCTGAACTCCTAGACAAGAAATATTTTTTAGATTATATTTATCTTTTAAAGTCACACATAATTCATCTAATATTTCATTTACTTTTTCTATATCGGATTCATATGCAACCCCTACATCTACTAAAAGTGTATTTAAAGATAAACTATAATTAATAATCTCCGTAATATTTCTATTATAAATAATCTTTATTTCACCTGTTAAAGATTTTAATTTAGTAGTTCTCAAATTAGATGGTATTACCTCTCCTTTAAATCCGTTTATTGAAACAAAATCTCCTATTGAAAACTGTCCTTCAAATATAATAGATACTCCAACTATAAAATCTTTAAGTAAGTCTTGGAGTGCTAGTCCTATAACAATTCCAACAACTCCTAACGATGCAATTAAAGATTTAGTATCTACTCCATATACTTCTAATACTATCAATATACCTATTAAAGTTATTAAAAATACTATGATATTACTTATTAAATTTAAAATCGATTTCTTTTTACCATCTTTAATCTTTATTTTTTTAAAATTAAATATTTTATATATTATCTTCTTTGAAATAATAGAGAGCAATAAGCAAACTACCAACACTATTATAGGTATTATTATTTCTTTTTTTAATATATATTTCATATTATTCCTTAACATTTAAAACTTCTAATATTCTATTTAAATCTGCTACATTAGTAAATGATATTATAACTTTTTTATCTTTTATTTTTACTTTTGTATCTAATTTATCTCTTAAAAGTTCTTCTACATACTTATATTCATTACTAGTAGTAGTCGTATGTCTTTCCATTTTTACTTTTTTTGTCTCAGTAGTTGATTCTTCTTCGAGTTCTCTTACTGGTATCTTTTTAGCAACTATTTCTCTTGCCATTTCTATAATTTTATTATCGTCTTCAAGTTTACTTAAAACTCTAGCATGTCCCATACTTAATTCGTTCGTTGCGACCATTTTTTGTACTTCTTTAGGTAAACGCAAAAGTCCAAGTATATTAGTTATATGACTTCTACTCTTACCAACTTTTTTAGCCAAATCTTCTTGTGTGAGCGATAGTTTTTCTATCATAGTTTTATAGGCAATTGCCTCTTCTATTGAACTTAGATTTTCTCTTTGTAAATTTTCAAGTAAAGCAATCTCCATCATCTGCTCATCGTTTAAATTACGTATTAAAGCAGGTATTTTAGTAAGTCCCACTTTTTTACACGCTCTAACTCTTCTTTCTCCAGCGATTATTTCATAACCTTTTATACTTTTTTTAACTATAATTGGTTGGAATACGCCGTGCTCGCGTATAGACTCTGCTAAATCATTTAATGATTCATCATTAAATACTTTTCTAGGTTGATAAGGATTTGGTCTTAATTCATCTATATTTATATCTATAATTTCTTCGTTTGTTGCAGTTTCATATACTGCTTTTTCAAAACTATCTAAATCTAAATTCTCAGAATTAAATAATTGTTCTAATCCTCTACCTAATGCTTTCTTTTTAGTTTCCATTTCTCTCAATCACCTCTTTGGCTAAATTTATATAGGCTTCTGTTCCTCTACTTCTAGGGTCATATGCATGTATTGGTTTACCATGACTTGGAGCTTCAGATAGTCTAACAAGTCTTGGAATTATAGTGTCATATACTTTTTCTTTAAAATAACTTTTTATCTCTTCTACTACTTCAAGCCCTAGATTAGTTCTATTATCTAACATAGTTAAAAGAACACCTTCTATATCTAAATTTGGATTTAACTTTTTTTGAGCAATCATAATAGAATTTAAAAGTTGCATTATTCCTTCTAGTGCGAAAAACTCACATTGTACAGGTATTATTACTGAATTAGATGCTGCAAGAGCATTTGTAGTAATAAGTCCTAAAGAAGGTGGACAATCTAGTATTATATAATCAAATACATCTCTTATTTCATTTAGATATTTTTTTAATTGCATACTAGGTATAAACTCAGGATTCATTCTAGACATTTCAACTAGTTCCATATCTACTCCTGCTAAGTTTATAGATGCTGGAATAATATATAAGTTTTTAAACTTTGTTTTAGCTACTACTTTTTTTACATCTGCTCTATCTACTAAAAGTTCATATACACTACTTCCTATTTCACCTTTATTCACACCTACACCTGTTGTACTATTACCTTGAGGGTCCAAGTCTACAAGTAGAGTCTTCTTTCCTAAAAGTCCTAATGAGGCTGCTAAATTAATACTTGAAGTTGTTTTACCAACTCCACCTTTTTGATTAACAAATGCGATTATCTTTCCCATATTTTCACCTTTTTTCATTTTTCTTTTATATATAAATAGTTTATCATATTTTGAAGAATAAATCTATCCTTTATGAAAATTTTATTAGTTATCAAAATTAAGAAATAATATAAAAACTGTGTATTTACACAGTTAATATTCATTATTTAAAATTTATCATACTAGGCAATTTGAGATTAAATACTATAGATACCTGAGGGCAGGGCTACCACAAACTGCAACGGAAAGCGCCAACACCATCCACAATGCACTTGCCCGCGTCATCGATCGCATACACAGGGCCGCCCGAATTAGCATCCACACCGAGCGACCCAACACGGCAGTCAGAGCCAAAATCAGAAAAAGAACAAGAACTAAGACTAGATGCAAAAACTTTTTTCATTATTTCTCGATTTTCTTCATACGCATTTGTATCATATCCTTTTAAACAATATTCTGTTGTGTCTCTTTTAAAGCATACATATGCTGCTAATACCGTACTTCCATCTGTATCTAATTTTAGATAATAATCTTTGCCTTCAGGCGGATTCTTTAATAATTCTTTTGGTAATGGACCTCCTAATGTTAGATTTTCTTCTTCTAGCCACCATCCATAATATGAACCCGGCATTATTTTCTTTTCTCCATATTCATATTCTACCGGTTTATCATTTACTGTACAGCCATTTAACCATATAGTTCCATCACTATATATTTCATGTGTTTCACATTCTACTTTACTTCCTTCATATTCGATATAATCTTCTTCTATATCTTCAAATGTTACTTCTTCATCTGTTGGATTTTTTAATGAATAATCTGCTACTGCATTCTTTATTGCATCTCCATATAATTCTATACTTCTTTCATCACTTTGTTTCTTAGCGTCTCCAATTATATTTAATATTATTGGTACTGCAATAAGTGCGATTATTGCTAGTATTACTATTACTGCTAATAACTCTATAAGAGTAAAACCATCTTTTTTCATAAACTTATCATCTTC
>CANRBR010000035.1 GCA_947628915.1 uncultured Bacilli bacterium
CCCCCCCCCCTGTCAATAGGTAAAAAGAAAAAATTAGGATTTTTCCTAATCGTTTTCTTCTAAAGTTTTTATAAGTTCTTCTTTTGTCATTTTACTTGCATTCTTTATTTTTTTCTCTTTTGCTAAATCAAGTAATTCATCTTTAGTTAAATCATTTAATGATGCCTCTTTATATTCGCTTAAATCGATTTCTCCATCTTCATCAGGCATACAACCATTTTTAACTAGATAATCAATTTGCTCTTTAGTTATAGTTTCATACTCGAGTAATGTATTAGCAATTAAATCAAGTAAATCTCTATTTTCTTTTATAACTTTTTTAGTTATTTCGTAGCACTCATTTATTATTTTTCTTTGTTCTTGGTCTATTTCGAATGCAACTTGACTAGAGAAATTACGACTCTTGTTGTAATCTCTACCTAAGAATACACTTGATTCTTGGTGTTCAAACTGAATAGGTCCTAAATCACTCATACCGTATTCTGTAACCATTGAACGAGCAATTTTTGTAGCCTTTTCAAAGTCGTTATGAGCTCCTGTTGTAACTTCGTTAAATACTATTTCTTCAGCTACACGACCTCCTAGTAATCCACTAATAGTTTCTAATAACTCTTTTTTAGTAGAAAGGAAAGTCTCTTCTCTTGGTAACATTAAGTTATATCCACCTGCTTGACCACGAGGTATTATAGTAATCTTTTGTACTTCGTTTGCACCTTCAAGCTTTATTCCAACAACAGCATGCCCTGCTTCGTGGTATGCGACTAATCTTTTCTCTTTTTCAGTATATTTTTTAGTAACTTTCGCTGGACCCATTAAAACTCTATCGTGAGCCTCATCTATCTCAGCCATAGTTATTGCTGATTTTTTTCTTCTAACTGTAAGTAGAGCTGCTTCGTTAAGTAAGTTCTCTAAATCTGCTCCACTAAAGCCAACAGTTCTTTTAGCAATGTTTTCTAATTTTACACCTTTAGCAAAAGTCTTACCTTTAGCATGTACTTGTAAAATCTCTTCTCTTCCTCTTACATCTGGTAAGTTAACTGTTATTTGTCTATCAAATCTACCAGGTCTAAGTAATGCAGGATCTAGTACATCAGGTCTATTTGTAGCTGCTATTACAATTATTCCTTCATTAGCTCCAAATCCATCCATCTCAGTAAGTAATTGGTTTAGTGTTTGTTCTCTTTCGTCGTGTCCACCACCAAGACCAGTTCCTCTTTGACGACCTACTGCATCTATTTCATCTATGAATATCAAGCAAGGTGCGTTTTGTTTTGCTTGTCTAAACATATCTCTTACACGAGATGCACCTACACCTACAAATAATTCAACGAAATCAGAACCACTTATAAAGTAAAATGGAACATTTGCTTCGCCTGCAACAGCTTTAGCAAGTAATGTTTTACCAGTTCCTGGAGGACCTACTAAAAGTACTCCTTTAGGAATTCTTGCTCCCATCTTTTGGAATTTCTTAGGTTCTTTCAAGAAATCTATTAATTCTTGTACTTCTTCTTTCTCTTCTGTAAGACCTGCTACTTTATCAAATTTAACTTTGTCTTTATCACTAGTAAGTCTTGCTCTACTTCTACCAAAGTCCATAGACTTATTCGCGCTACCCATTTGTCTAGATATTAGGAAATAACCAATACCTATTAATAGTATTATAGGTAGTAAATTTACGATGAATAATACTATCCAACTAGAGCCTGGATCTTTTGCTACTTTAATATCTACTTCTCCATCTGCCTTTGTTTCATATATTTGTTTAATAGTTTCTTCACTTAAAGTAGCTTGAGCATTAAATGTCTCATTTTCATTATAACCCTCTAACTTACCAGAAAGTGAATATACACTTTCATTATTATTTGGTGTGATTGTAAGCTCTGTTACTTTACCATCTTTAAGTTCTTTTAAAAACTCACTATATGTCAATTTATTTACCTTATTATTTAACATATTAATAAAGAAAAATACACCTAGTATTACGATAAATAAAAATGCATATGAGAGTACACTCCTTTTAACAACTTTTTTATCCACAATATTCCTCCTTTAATCGTACTTTAATATTATATCATACTTTTTATCTTTTTTTCTATCTAAATGTGATTTTTTTATACCTGGTATCCATAAAATTACGTCGTTATCATCGGTAACTATTGGATATGTATCTCTTAATTCTTTTGAAAGTTTAAAATCTGTAAAGATATCGCTAATTTTTTTAGTCCCATTCATGTTTTTTACTTTCATTTTATCTCCATCTTTTTTTGTTCTTACATGAAGAGGAAATTTAATATCTTTACTATTTAAATGTATTACATAGTTAGATGTTAATTCTGTATTATTATCTACTTTTATTGTTTTATTATTAGGCAATTTTACATAGTCAGTAAATGTTATATCGTACTTGTTATTATTTATTTCAATAATCTTAAATTTATTATATTCTATTATTCCTTTTTTATTATATGGTAAATCAAATATAGTATTAGTACTGTGAAAAATGTAGTTAATAATTTTATTTTTATGATTATCGTTAATTAAAATAATATTTTCTTTATATATATCTTTTAAATACTTTTCAATAACATATATTTTTATTATATCATCTAGTTTATTAAATTTTTTAATATCTAATTCATTATTTGAAACACATTCACTATATATTTTATTAGATACTTTTTCTAAATAATTATGTGCAAGCGATATTTTTTTATTAAATTCTATAAATTTATAGTGAACATTTTTATTTTCTTTTTTTAACTCTGGAAGTATATATTTTCTATATCTATTTCTTGTATATGTATCTTTTTCATTTGACACATCTATACAGTAATATATATCTTTTTCATCTAATATTGACTTTATTTCATCTTTAGTTAAGAAAATTAGTGGTCTTGCGATTTTATAACCTCTAGATATTGAAATACTTTCAAATCCAGCATATCCTTTTAAAGTCGAACCACGTGTTAGACGCATTAACACGGTCTCAACCAAGTCATCTCCGTGATGAGCTGTAAAGAGAATGTCAGCATCATATTTTTTTACTATCTCATCAAAAAATTCATATCTTATCTTTCTAGCATTTTCTTCGCTAAACTTATTATTAGGATACTTTTCTATTTTTTTAAACGCAAAAATAAGGTTATTATCTTTACAAAAGTTTTCTACTATAACTGCCTCTTTATCGCTTTCTTTTCTTAAATTATGGTGAACATGAGCAACTACTATTTTAATATTTAATTTATCTTTTAATTCTAACAGTATATTTAGTAGTAACATAGAGTCTGGTCCGCCACTTATAGCAGCAACAACAGTTTTATTATTAATATTTAAACTTTCTATAAACTCATACACTTGGCCCATAAAATCACCTGTGTATTATTTTATTATAAATTTTGTTATATATCAAGAGTAAATTAAATATTACACATAAAATACACAAAATAAAATATTGCCCTGTACAAGACAATATTCTTATTTTTATATTGGAGATATTATTATACGGAAGGAATAATCTTCATTGCCGTAGCCTCTATTATAATAAAAATTAAATATTCCAGCTCCTTTATTATCTGTTCCTCCAATACCACTGTTACCAGTGTTGCCTCCTCTAAGCACCCAAGGAACGCTACTAACAACAAAATAATTTAAATCATCATACCACCCCATTGTTTCATATAGCGCATGACCTTTGCATTCTGGACATGACGTTTTATTTGTACTTGTGTATTCGTCAAAATACTTGGCATCAGGTTGACTTGTGAATTTTGCATGATCTGTTTCAACACCATTTTCTGTTAATGCTCCCCAAGTGTTTGTATATCCAGTTTTTGAATATCCCATTACATATTCATATGCCCCTCCGCTCATATCATACACGCCATATACATTTCCTGTTGTTGAGGCGTTTACTCCTTTTGAACCATTGTATTTGTTGTCATTGTTATTACATGTAGTTTCAGATTGTGACCCGTTTACTTCATCTGCACCTATTCCTGTTATATAACTTTTACAGTTATTTACATACACTTCTCCAATTTTTCCATATATTGAATGTGATATGTATACTACTGCACCCCACTCACTATTTTTTGCCATATGGCTATCTCCAAGATTTTTCAATATCGTATTAAATTTTTGCGCTGTTTCAAATTGTGCACTTACGGTTTGATATCTCAATGATGTTTGATTTGGAAGTATTGTTGGATTATCTCCATCGCCTGTTGTCTCAAATTTTCCTACCCATATTCCTTTTAATTCATTACTTCCAAATGTAAATGCTGGAGGAGTATACCATCCACTTACTTCATCTTCTGTATATGTTGCACTTCCATTATCATTCGTGTATTGGTTTACAAATTTTATATCTATTGCACCAGGTGAGGATGTCCCTGTCCCGTTTTTTCCATATTTACCTTTTATTGTATACGAATATCTTGGTATCCACACAAACATTGCTGCTACATCTGAAGAATCAACATCCTCAGTTGATGTTGGCACCCTTACACTATCTCCCGTAGCTTTTGTTACTCCACTTTTCAGTACCACTGCATTAGCCCATTTTTGTTTACTATAATCGTACCATTCAGTTGTTGGGTCTACCACTTTCCACGATGAATTCTCTTCATCATAAGTAACAGGAACTAAAGAATTATTCATTAAATCTGGAACGTTTGCTCCTGTAGAGTCTTTATATAAAATTCTTTCTGTACATTCACTTTTGCTTTTTAATTCATAATCAAATCCGTTTTGATATTTCGCTTCAACTACTTTATTTGATATATCTTCCTCATTTTCAAATAGTTTTACTTCTGAATCTATATATTTGTCTGATATTAAATCTTGTATAGAAATACAGTAACTATTACCATTGTTTTCTTCATAGTAACCAGGATTATCTGATATATATAATTTTGCAGCATCATATAATAATTTCTTTGTTGTGTCATCTATATCTTTAGATGAACCTTTAGCTAAATTAATTACACTTGGAATAACTAATAAAACTAAAACTGTCAATATTATTATTACTCCAAGCAATTCGACTAGTGTAAACCCTTTTTTCATTTTTCTCTCCTACCTTTACATAAATATTATAAAAAAAAATTGACCTAAAGTCAATTTATTTGTGATATGATTCATTATTATTTATTTTAAAGGCTCTATAAATCTGTTCTAACAAATTTACTCTAAATAATTGATGAGGGAATGTCATTTTAGAAAAAGATAATTTATAATTACTTCTTATCTTTATATCACTGTGTAGTCCATTTGATCCACCAATTATAAATGTTATTGTAGAATTAGTATTAAATATATTATCTAATTTTTTAGCAAATTCTACACTATTTAGCATATTACCCTCTATTTCTAAAGTAATTATATAATCTTTATCTGATATATTTTTTTCTATTAACTCTTTTTCCTTTAAAAGATTATACTCTATATTATCAGTATTAATATCATTTACTTCTATTATTTCTAATTTTGTATATTTAGATAATCTTTTTTTATACTCATCTATCGCATCGTTTAAATATTTTTCTTTTATTTTACCAACACAAATTACTTTAATCATACTTCAATTAACTCCGTCATTTCATTTTGTTTAGCAACTTTTATATCATCAAACTTTATATCTTTTCTTTTTAATGTCTCTTTTAATGTAGATAGGGCAAGTTCTTCTGTATTATTTTGCTCACTAAGATGGGCAAGTATAATGTGATGAGTATCTTTTCCTATTAGTTTAGTCAAATAATAAGCAGAATCTTTATTAGATAAGTGCCCTTTATCACTTAGTATTCTTATCTTTGTTTTATGTGGATAATTTGGATTTTCCATAAGTTTTTCTATATCGTGATTACTCTCAAATACATATAGGTTTTTATTTTTTATATAATCAAAATTATTTTCGTTTATATATCCCGTATCGGTTATATAAACCATAGAACTATTACCTTCTTCTATTATATATCCTTTGATATCAGTAACATCGTGAGAAAGTCTAATCGACTTTATTTTTATATCACTTTCAACATCTATTTCTTCTTCACTACTAACATTTTCTATATTTAATTTAGATTCTTTAAGTATCTTATCAGATATATATACTAGTGGTTTATACTTTTTTGTAAATACTCTAAGTCCATTTACATGGTCTATATGAGCATGTGTGATTAAGACTATATCTATATCACTTGGATCTACTCCAATGGATTTTAAAGATTTTTCAACATAAAGTGAACTCGTACCTATATCGATTAGTATTTTATGATTAGATGTTTCGATATAGGTAGAATTACCTTTACTACCACTAGATAGTACACTTACTTTCATCTATAATAATTTAAAGGGTTAGTAGTACAAGAATACTTCGCACAATTTCTTATTTCAAAGTGAAGATGTGGTCCTGTTGCCCATCCTGTTGAACCTACATATCCGATTCTTTGACCACGCGATACTGTACTTCCAACAGATATGTTTTTATCGAATCCTGATAAGTGACCATATAATGAATAGTATCCATTATTATGATTTATTAATATATAAATACCATAATTAGTATAATTACCATTTTTATCTCTAAGTACTTTCATCTCTTCTATTGTACCGTTATTTGCTGCATATACTGGTGAGCCATAACCTGTTCCTGCAATATCAAGACCTGAATGGAAGTTTCCTTCTCCAAACACTGCTAAACGATATCCATAATAAGATGATAACGTATATCCAGGGTCTGTTGGCCATCCCCAAGAACTAGTACTACCAACAGTAGGTATATATTTAGTACCTATTGTAAGAATTCTTGGTGTTGAACTCTTTAAAGTCTCTTTTCCAGCAGGGTCTACATAAGCGATTTCACCGTTAATACTCTTAACATTCTGAGATACTCTTTCTATACCATTTTCTCCTTCTTGTGTAACTATAACACTTCCTTGAGATAGAGACTCATCATATTTTTCAACAGTAGAATAATTAGTCTCTTTATCTACAACTTCATAACTTTCAACTACAATCTGTATTTTTGGGTCTACTTTTGATATTGTTACATCAGTATCAGGCACAAGTAGATTATCACGACTCGTATAAACCGGATTAAATATTAAGAATTCTTGAACACTTATCTCATTATTAAATGCTATAGACTCTATTGAATCTCCACTTTTTACTTTTACTGTTTTCTCTTCAAAGTTATCCCCGTAAAGTAGGTATGCAGATAAATCTGTAGAACTTGTATATATAGTCTCTTCAACAGGAATATTAATAGCCTTATATGTTATATCTTCTTCTACATAAACATTTTCTATTACGGAACCTGTCGTAGTTATTTCATCTTGAGTATCGTTTTTATAGGCTTCATAATCCTCATTATCTACAAATATATTTATAACATTTTCTATAGCATCTGAAAATATTTTTCTATCAAGTGTATATACTTCTATATCATCTTTTCCTTCTGTTTTACTTTTTATTGTAAACAAATAGCCTGCAATAGTACAAGATTTTTTAGCAATTATATCCTTATAAATCTCTTCTACTTTAACTACATTATCATCATAAGTATATACTTTTTTAATCTTTATTCCATTAGGTGTGTATACTTCATCTGCATATTCATATATGCTGTTACTTTCTACATAATCTCTCATCTCTTGTATAGACTTATTGTTATAATTGTAAACTTCTTTATCCTTATAATAGTTTAAATTTTCTTTATCTAAGTCAGATAGTTTTCCTTTGTTGCTAGATAACATATCATTTACTTTTTCTATATTAGATAAAGAACTATCATAGTTAATATTGTATTTATTATAGGTATCTATTGAATCTAATATTTGTTTATATTGTTTTACATTATCTCTTATAGATTCTGCTTGAGTATTGATGTAATCTTCTAACTCTTCTTTAGATTCTATCATACCCATAAGTTCATCATCTAAGTATACTTGATAATAAGTATTAGGTTGTCTACCTATATTTTGTTTAAATCCGAGTAAGAAAACAACAAATGATAAAACTATTACAAATATATATACTCCTATTTTTTTCATAATTCACCTAATTTTCTTCTTTTACATTAGCTACATTTACAAATGTACTAGTGTTTCTTTGAAATATCAATGGAATGTCTGCAAGTGGTCCATTACGATGTTTTCGAATTACAAATTCCATTAAACTATTTTCTTTTTCCTTTTCTTCATCTGTGCAGTGAAGGAATGCAACTATATCTGCATCTTGCTCTATCGCACCAGACTCTCTTAAGTCACTTAGCATAGGTTTTTTATCAGTACGCTGTTCTATTCCACGAGATAGTTGTGATAAAGCGATTACTGGAACATTTAACTCCATTGCCATAGTCTTTAAAGCACGTGATATATCTGCAACTTCTTGCTGTCTATTCGCACCATTTTTACTACTACCTTGTATTAAAGTTAAATAATCTATTACAACTATATCAAGCCCACTAGGACTAGTTGCAAGTTTTCTACACTTACTTCTTATCTCACCAACAGTATTACCTGCAGTATCATCTATAAATATTTTAGTACCTGATAGTCTACTTATAGCCTCGTTTACTCTTTTCCAATCGGCGTGCTCCAAATTACCAGTCTTTAGTTTAGAACCATCTATTTGCCCCACACTAGATAACATACGACTAGCAAGTTGTTCTGCGCCCATTTCCATGTTAAATAGAGCAACAGTCTTTTTAGAATTAATTGCAATATTTGTTACTATATTTAAGGCTATTGCAGTTTTTCCCATACCTGGACGAGCCGCTATTATTATCAATTCATGTGGATGAAATCCACTAGTTAGTTTATCAATTTCATAAAAGCCACTAGGTATACCTGTTATATCCCCTTTATTAGCAGCAAGTTTCTCTAAATCTGCTTGTGTTTTATAAAGCACATCTTGTATAGATTTAAACTCAGTACTTCTAAGACTTTTAGATACATCAAATATTTTCTTTTCTGCTTCCTCTATAACTGCATTTATATCGTTTGATGTATCGTAACTCGTTGTAATAATACTTGTTGCTTCATCTATAAGTTTTCTTAAAATTGCTTTATCTTCTACTATTTTTATATATTCATCTATATTCGCACTAGATGGAACACTTTCTATAATCTCTGTTAAATATTCTATATCTCCAACTTGTTTAAGCCAGTTTCTATTGTTTAATTCATCAGCAACAGTCGTTATATCAACCACACTACCTTTTGAATCTAAATCTTTCATACATTCAAATATTTTACTGTGGTTATCTAAATAAAACTCACTACCATCAAGTAGTTCCAAAGCTTTTTGAAGTGCTTTTTTAGTTAGAAACATAGAGCCTAATACAGATTGTTCTGCATCTATATTATGAGGTATTTCTCTATTCATATTAAAACCTACTTTCTCAAATTTATTTTTATATTAGCAATTACTTTCTTGTGCAACTCTACACTTACATTGTGAAATCCAAGTGAGCTTATAACGCCATCTATTTTTATTTGCTTTTTATCTATATTAAATCCCTTAGTTTTTAACTCTTCAACTATTTGTTTAGGACTAATACTTCCAAATACTTTATCGTTTTCTCCTGTTTTTACATTGAAAGTTAAAGTAATTGACTCTAGTTTTTTCTTTAAGTTTTCACATTCTTTTATATTCTCTTCTTCTTTTAACTCTTTTTCTTTATTTTCTCTATTTAGTCTTGATACGCTAGTGTTTGTCGCAAGTACTGCACTTTTACTGTTTATTAAAAATGTGCCATATCCATCTTTAACATCTAATATATCTCCTGCTTTACCTTGTTTTTTAATATCTTTAAGTAGTATTATTTTCATAAAGACCTCCTTAATGTTTAATAATATTATACTATAAAATAGAAAAGAAAAAAAGATATTAAATCATCGAAGAATAAAAAACTTATCAAAGCAATAAGTCTTAATTTTAAATATCAAATAAAAATCTAGTGTTTATATATCACTAGATTTATCAATAACTAAAAATTTAATCTATATTATAACTAATATATTCTAAAATCAATCATACTA
>CANRBR010000036.1 GCA_947628915.1 uncultured Bacilli bacterium
TTTGATTTAATAATTATACATAATAAAAAAAGAGACTGATTATAAATCAATCACTTAATTTCCGAACAGCCCCTTTATATTAAAATTAACTTATCTCCGTTTTTAATTCCGCTTTCTTTAACCGTATATCCTTTGACAAATGCGTTTCCATTACTATCCATAAGTATTGGATTTTGTTTTATCTGATAATGTCCTTCTGATAATTCATTTACTGTCTTTACGATTAAATTAATAGCAACATCTATGATTTTTGAAACAGGTATATAAATGTCATATTCTTCTTCAATCATAGGAACTACTACTGTAACTAATATTTTATTCATCATCTTCTACATCCTCCATATCAGAATTGCTAAGGACTTTTATAAGTATTGGATTACCTTTTTTAATGGAATATCCAAATTTATTACCAATTTCATCTTTAATATATTTAGGATTTTTAGATAATTTTATAGTATATTGGTCGGCTATTCCATCGCCTATCCAAATGCCGTGATTGTTTGAAACAACTGTTTTATACCAATTTTCATATTCAAAATTCTTAATATTATCTATTACGTCTACTATAACTATACTAATCTTTCTTAAATCTTTTATCATTGTCATAAAACTATCTAATTTATCTTGAAAGTCAGATGATAATTTATTTTTAAATTGTGAAAGTCCTACAATAATTATGAGTAAGTCTTGAGAACTTTTAATTGAGTCAACATTATAATTATTTGAAACATAAACTTGATTTAACCTTTCCACATAAGAATATAATTTATTAAATATATCATCAAAATTCTCTTTATAATAATTTACACTAAATTTTTCTTTTTCAAACATTTTTTCCGCATCTATTAAATTTATAGACACATTTTGATTTACCGAACAAATCTTAACAAATTCAGGTATAAATGTTTCAAATGATGTTGTTTCTGTTGAAGATATAATAGTAACAGGCTTTGTCCTTAAATCAAATGTAGATACTTTTAAGCTATTTTTTTCTATTCCAACAGGTATGCTATCTAATCCTTTTATATAATCTTTTACTTCATCAAAATTAACTATTTTAGGTAATATTGGTACTTTTTTAGCCCTAGACTCAAATTGTTTATTAAGTTCATTGCATAAACTCTTTATGTATTCTGCATTATTATCATTATTTTTATAACTAGCAGATTGAAATTCGTATATTTCTTTAAATTTAATAAGTCCTCTACCCTTAATTTTAGATGGGAATAAACCGTGTGTATTACCAACTATATCTGAATAATCATTCTCATCATTAAGTTGTAATACTAAGTTTTGCTTAAAGTTTTGTTTTAATTTATATCTTATGAAATTTACTCCATTAGTTGTAAGTATAAACATAACTCCGTATTTATGGCCTTCCCTAGTTATACTGTTAAAGTCATCTTGAAAGTCAGGATACATTTCATCAAATGCTTCATATAGATTTATTATTACTACTATATTCGGTATTACTTTACCACTGTTTTTTATGTATGAAGAATAACTACCTCCATATTCGGCGAACAATTTTTTTCTAGTCTCTATTTCTTCTTTTAACATTTTAAATAAATTGTTTATTTTTTCTGTATCACTTGAAAGTAATACATCTCCTACTTGCGGGGCATTTTCAAATAGTTTTAGTGTTTCAGCACCAAAATCCATTATATAAAAATTAATTTCATCAGGTGTGTGTCTAGTAATTGTTGAATAAATTATTGTTGAAAGCAAATCATCTTTACCCATTCCTGCTGCACCATATATTATAGCATTTCCTTCCTCTGATAAAGGAAGAGTGAGTAGGTGCTGCGACTGTGTACTAGGATCATCATACTCTCCTATTACAGGATTAATAATACATTTTTCGCTTGTATAATTATATTTTTTCTCTAATTCATCTACATATATTTTATCTGGTATTTTAGGTAACCATAAATCCTTAGCAAATACATTTTGTTCTTTACCTAAATTATACAAATAATTAACTATATTAGATAATTCTTCCCCATTTGCTTTAGCATTAATATTAATCTCTTCTTTATCTACACTTTTAATTACATATCCAACATTATTTATAAAACTTATATTAGTATCTATTTTTCTTTTTATTTTATCTGTATTTTGATATAGAACTCCTGCATATGCTGACTGACCTAAAGCAAAAAATTCATTATATCCTACTTGAAGATAAAATCTACCTACATTATGTAATGCCGCTGCATCAGGACATTTAATCATATCTATACTATCTGATTTATCTTGAACTTTTAAACATACTCTAAATTTAGTATTAGACCATATTTGGTCATCTACTACTCCATTCGGTTTTTGCGTTGCAAGAATTAAATGTACCCCTAAGCTACGCCCAATACGAGCAGTTGAAATTAATTGTTCCATAAATTCAGGTTGTTGTGTTTTAAGTTCTGCAAACTCATCGCTTATTATAAACAAGTGTGGGACAGGTTCTTCTACTTTACCTTCTCTTCTTAATTTTTGATATTTGTATATATCTATTGTGCTTTCATTTAGTTTTTGTCTTGCATCATTAAATATTCTTTGTCTCCTTTTAAGTTCACTTTCAATAGATGCTAAACTCCTTTTCATATCATTTACATCAAGGTTTGTAATTGTACCTGCTAAATGTGGAATATGTACTCCTGTTTCTTTATTCTCAAAAGCACCAGCAAGTCCTCCACCTTTATAATCAATTAATACGAATGCGACCTCATCTGGATGATAATTTACTGCCATTGAAAGTATATAAGTTATTATAAACTCTGATTTACCACTACCTGTCATACCTGCAACAAGACCGTGTGGTCCATGAAACTTTTCGTGTAAGTCAAGTTTAAATAATTCTCCATTTGTATCAACTCCAACAGGAGCAGATAAACTAGTTATCGGATTATTGTTCTTCCATCTATTAAGTGGATTTAACTGTTCTATCTTACCTACATTATACATTTCTAAAAAACCTAGTTTATCAGGTAAAGAATATCTGTCTTTTGCCATTTCTATTGGAATATTGCAAACCACTTTATTTACTTCTCTGATATTTAAATCTCCAATAAAGTCTGCTTGAAAAGTTTGTTGTTTATCACTTGTAAGTTCATTTTCGAATATTGCAGATTGATGATTATCCACATTTATAAATGTAGTACACTCATTAGGTAACCCTAAAAGTCTTTCTTGTACAAGTAACATACTAAAACCTAAATTTATTTTTTGAGATAGAGTATTTTTTACAATTTCAATATTTCTCAAAGATTGATAATCATCCGTTATTATCAAAAAATATGGTTTATAACTCTTATAATCTTCTTGTCTTAATTTAGTAGTATCTCCATCTTCGTACTTTCTATTTTGTAAACAGTTATCCAAATATATAGATATTTGATTTGCTTCATCTACATCAGTTGAAAAGAACCTTATAGTTTTATCATCATCACTTAAATATGGTGATGTTTTTAAAAATTTCCATTTATATTCATTTTCTTTAGATGTCATTATAACTATTTTTAAATCTTCATAACTATAAAAAGTCATAAGTTGTAGTAATAGTCCTTCCATAAATGCTTTTGTGATTTCTGTTTTACCTATTACTGCTGATATATATTTTTTAGTTAAATTTATTGTTACAGGAACATCAGTCATAACTTTTGTTTCAGCTCCAAGTTTATCTAAAACCTCTCTTAAATTGTTTTTAGTAAGAGAGAAATGTTCTTCCGGATAATTTACTTTAACAAATGGTTCTACATTTCCTATGCCTATTCTTAAATTTAAAAAATCATCGTGTTCTATCTTACGTTCCCAAAGATTTCTTTTTCTATTTAATATTATTTGTTTGCACTCTGAAAGTGGTATATTATTTTCTATTAATGACTGTCTTTGTTTTGAAACTATGTTTTTTATATATTGTCTTCTTTCTTCAATATATTCATTATATTTTTTTATTCTTAATTTTTCTCTTTTCTTCTTTTGTCTTGTAGAATATCTTTTCTGCAAAAGAGGCCAAAATAACATACTTAGAAGCATTGCACCGCAAGTTATTAATGATGGGAGTGCTGATTTTACAGTTTGAGAGCCTTCTATTACATTATTTACTGCTGTTATTCCTGATACCATCGATGTTAATCCCATAGTTATCATTGGTCCCAATGTATAAGCAAGAGGCATTTCATCTTGCTTTTCTTGTTCTGGTGGTGGATCTATGTCCACTGTATTTTCTTCTACACTTGTCCTAAATCTTGGCATCCTAAAGAAATACTCACTCTTTTCGTATACCTTTATACTTGTATCTTCTTCTTTTTCACATATCTTACCCATATCAATATTTAAAGGGGTTCTTTTTCTTAATACCTGAGTATTATAATTTACTATTCCTCTAGGATTATTTAATATAATATAACTACCACATATAATTATTTTTAATCCCATTATAAATACAACATCGCCTACATTTAAATTGGCATTATTTACAGCAATACCATTGACAAATAATACTCCATTATTGTTTAGATTCTTACAACTCCAAACACCATTTTTTTCTTCTATTAAACATTGTCTATCTGAAATATATCTATTATTATAATTAATAATATTATTTGAGCCATTACCTATATAAATTTGACAATTGCTACCAACCTCAAATTCACCTGAATTATTATCATATACAGGTGACGTATATAAAATATAATTATATTGTTCTCCTTTAACCTGTAATTCATAGGAATTATAATTTTCGAGAACAACATCATCGACATTAATTCCGTTAAATATTATTTTGGTTTCGAAATTGCTTTTTAAAACCCATTTACCATCTTTTGCTTCTATATTTATAAGATTTCGTTTTATCCCATTTTTGTCTTTATCTTCAATCCAAAAACTTCCATTTATTTCAAGTGGAAGATTAGTATTATAAATTTTTCCATTTTTTATTAAAGACACTCTCATAAAATAACCTCTTTATTCTATACAAAATTATACAATTAAAGAAAAATATTTTATATATAAAGTCCAAAATGGAATATAAAAAATCTACTCATTAGTAGATTTTTATTCATCATATTAATAATTATTTGCTTTTCTTTCAAAATAACTTTGTGGATGACTACATACAGGACAAACTTTTGGAGCATTCTTTCCTATTACTATATGTCCGCAGTTACGACAAATCCAAATTGTATCTCCATCGCTTGAGAATACTAATTCATCTTCTATATTTTTAAGCAATTTCTTGTATCTTTCTTCGTGTTCTTTCTCTATTTTAGCAACTTCTTCAAAAAGATAAGCTATATGGTCAAACCCTTCTTCTTTAGCTGTTAAAGCAAATCCTTTATACATATCTGTCCATTCGTAGTTCTCACCTGCAGCAGCTGCTTTTAAATTATCTTCAGTTGGTTTAATTTCTCCACCTTCTAATAACTTAAACCACATTTTAGCGTGTTCTTTCTCATTATTAGCAGTTTCTTCAAATATTGCAGCTATTTGCTCATATCCATCTTTCTTTGCTTTACTAGCAAAATAAGTATACTTATTTCTAGCTTGACTCTCTCCTGCAAATGCAGCCATTAAATTTTGTTCTGTTTTACTTCCTTTTAATTCCATACTATCTCCTCCTAATATTAAGTACAAATATAGTATAGCACTTATTTAGAAAAAAATCTATAATTTTTATTTATTACTTTGCATGCTATTGGTAGGGAATGTGCTATAATATTGATTGGTAGTATAGGAGGTTTTATGTCTGTTGAATTTAAGTTATACGGTGTAAAAAAGCAAGATTTATATGCTAGTAAGAAGAAAAATGAAAGACAAGAGATGTTGCTTGAAATAGTAGAGTATGCATTAAAATACGGTAATAAACCAGCTGCAAGGTATTATAATACATATCCCTCTACTGTTAGAAAATGGGTTAAAATCTATAAAGAAAAAGGAAAAGAAGGTTTAGTTTTCAAATAACCTTCTTTATTTTTGCCTTAATTCTTTGTATAGCATTATCAATCGATTTTTGATCTTTATCAAGCATTTCAGATATCTCTTTATAAGTAAATCCTGTAATTAAAAGAGAAAATACTTGTTCTTCAAAATCAGTTAAAACATTTATTATTTTATTTTTTAAATTTTCTTCTAATTCTATATTTAAGACCGTTTCTTCAGGGTTATAATCATCAGATTTTATGAATTTATTTAAAAAGTTGTCTTCATCGTCATAAGATATAGATTCATTTAATATCTTATTTTTATTTCTATTAGATGCAATTACTACACTCATTATCTTTCTTTCTATACATTTTCTTGCATATGTATAAAAAAGAATGTTTTCCATTTCTTGATATCTATCAATAGCATGATTTAATCCTATCATACCTTCCTGCACTAAATCACTTTTCTCAAGTCCATTATTTTTACAAAAAGGAAGCATTTTAGTAGCTATTTTAATTATTAATGGTTCATACTTTTTAATTATTATATTGTTTGCTTCTTCATTACCTTCATAGATATATTCTAAAAGTTCATAATCATTATAATCTTTATAATCCATAATTGCTCCCCTTTCTTATTTCAGTTTCTTTTGCTTATAGCCTCAAATATAATTATACCTGTTGCGACTGATGCATTTAAACTATTTACTTTACCACGCATCTTAATACTTGCAATAAAATCACAGTTATCTTTAACAAGTCTAGACATTCCACTACCTTCATTACCACATATTATAGCAGTTTTACCTTTATAATCTAACGATTTATAATCAGTTCCATCCATATCTGTTCCAAATATCCAAAAGCCTTTATTTTTTAAAAGTTTAATAGCATTTACAAGGTTTGTAACACGCACTATTTTCATGTTTTCAGTAGTTCCAACACTAGTTTTTATAACAGTTGGATTTACTTCTACTTGTCTATCAGAAGGTATTATAATACCATCTACTCCTGCTGCTTCACATGTTCTTATAATAGCTCCAAAGTTATGAGGGTCTTCTAGGTGGTCTAAAATAACTATTAAAGCATCTTCTTTTATGATATCATCTAAACTTGCATATTTATAGTCTTCTACTTTAAGTATTATACCTTGGTGGAGTGCATTTACTTTTTTATCCATATCTATTTTAGATAGCACTTGATAACTTATATTTTTACTTTTTATTTTACTCAATAACTCTTTATCATTAAAGTTATTTTGTATAAATGCTTTTTCTATTTTTTTATTACTATTTAAGTATTCTAAAGCGACATTTTTACCGTATATATACATGTATCCTCCATTTATATAAAGATTATATCATTTATTTTAATATTTTTAAACAATTTTATTTAGTATATAATCCATTATTTCATCTATTCTATTTATATTATTTTCATAGTAAAGATAACCTATCAAGGCTTCAAGTCCAGTTGCATACTTATAAGTTTGAATATCACAGTTTTTAGGTTTATGATTATTTTTATGATTTCTTGCACATTTTACTATATTTAACTCTTCTAAAGTTAAAAAGTTATTATCTATCATGTCTTTTAAAATACTAGCTTGTCCTTTCGCACTTACATATTTAACAGCTTCACTTTGAAGAGTATTTACTTTAGATATACCTTTATCTATTAGATATTTTCTTATATAAGTCTCATAAATCGAATCGCCTAGATAGGCTAAAACTAACATATTTTTATTCATATCTATCAAATGTAATTCCTTTTATTATACCACTTTTTATATCGTTCATAACTATACTATATACTTTATCATAATCAACTAATCCACCTTTTATAAGACATCCTCTTTTTTTACCTATTAAATCTAATGTGTGTTCTATATCGCTATCTACACTATCTATTCCATATCTATCTTTTAGTATATTATTATAGTATTTATCTAAAGTATTTAGTATATATATAACTACTTTATCAAGTGGCAAAATATTCTCTTTTATAGCAGTTAAACTAGCAAGATTAAAAGCAACAGTATCACTTTCAAATTTAGGCCAAAGTATACCTGGTGTGTCTAAGAGTTCTATATCGTTATTTACTCTAATCCAATTTAAATTTTTAGTAATACCTGGAGTATTTCCAACATTAACTACCTTCTTACCTGCAAGTCTATTTATTAATGTACTTTTACCTACATTAGGAATACCTACTACTAAAACTCTAGTTTTTCTTTTTGTCATTCCCTTTTCTATTCTTTTTTTATTTTCTTCATCCATTATTTTATTTGTTAAGTTTATTAAGTTATTTAAGTTATTATTGCTTTCTAAATTGAGTCCAATCACACTGTATCCCAAAGACTCATAATATTTAATCCACTTATTTGTTTCGTTCATATCACATAAGTCTATCTTAGTCATTATAAGTATTCTTTTCTTGTTTTTAAGTAATCCATCTATATCTTTTATTTTAGATGAATAAGGCATTCTTGCATCTATAAGTTCATATACTACATCTATTAAGTTTAAGTTTTCACTTATAAGTCTTTTAGTTTTAGCCATGTGTCCTGGATACCAGTTTATATTTGTTTTGTTTTCATTCATTTTTATCACTTCCATAAATTAATTAATCTTTTCAAGTTTTTCTCGTTTTTTATTTTCCAATTGTTTCTTTTCTCTTTCAAGTTCTTTTAAACTTTTCTTAGGTGTTGACATTTTGAACTATTAGATATCATACGTATCCCGATAGTTTATAATCTTGTATGTTAACATTAGCATTATTGTTTCTCTTCGACAATTTGTTGACTTCAACAAATTGTTCATATACATTAAATCCTGAGTTTTTACAAGCCACTTTTGCTTTATTTAAAACTTTCCAATCACTGCCTTTGAAAGTTCCCTAGCATACCAATATTCATTTCCATAAGCATCTAAATGTTTTATACTTTCAAAAGTACTGTAAGTATATTTATTATTTGCATCCTTAGTTACTATATTATTTTCCTGTTTATTTGACATAAATCACATCCTTTTTAGATTTTTTATCATAAAATTTACAAACTTACCCTTCTAAATCATTTCTTTAACAATATATTTGTTTTATTTTTATTCATTTTTATCACCACTACTTTTACTTTCTTCTATTAATAAATCAAAATCTGATTTATACAATTTATCTTGTTTTATTCTATATTTTTCAAATTCTGTTAATGCTTTATCACAAGCAATTTCATGAGATATTAATCCAGCATCTTTTAAAATATCTCTATCATCAGCAAGTAAAAATTTATCTATTCTATTTACCCAATCCTCCATAGTCATTGGTATGTTTTTTTTAGCCCTTGCTTCTGCTAAATCTAAAAATGCACTAACAATCCTTTCTAAATCTTGAATTTCATCTTTAGATAAATAATTTTTAGCAATTATAACATCTGATTCCATTATTTTTCCATTAGGAGCATTTCTCCAAGATGTTAAACCCATATGCTTTTTATTTGCATCTACTCTATCATATATTATTTCAGCAGCAGTTTGTTTTGAAACAGCATAGTGCATTTTATTTTGAACTTTTTTAAAAAAATCAATAGAAATAGGAGATTTTGGGTCGTAGTCAATACTTGTTGC
>CANRBR010000037.1 GCA_947628915.1 uncultured Bacilli bacterium
CATCTTCTAACTCTTTACCTCTAGTAGTACTTATAAAAGTAACTTCTTTATTTAAAAGTTCACTTAATCTTTCACTTACTATTTTAAGTGAATTAGACTCTTTATCACTTTCAGTCTTAATTCTTCCAAGATGGCTCATAAGTATTACTTTAGCTCCATTATCTAATGCATAATTAATAGTTTTTAAACTCATAACTATTCTATTATCATCAAGTATTTTATTATCTTTAATAGGTACATTAAAATCTACTCTTATTATTACTTTTTTATCTTTAAGTTCAAAATCTCTAATACTTTTCATATTCTCACCATTATAATTTTACCATAATTAATAAATTAAATCTATATAAACTAATAAATTAGGAAAAACCTAATTTATATCGTTCTTATTTTTATATTGAGCACAGGCACTATTTAACTCTTCTATTAGACTATCTACTATATCAAAATTACTAACTCTAACTCCTGATGCATATATGTGTCCCCCACCATTATATCTAGATGCAATCTCATTTATAATAGGTCCTCTAGACCTTATAGAACCTCTTATATTATCATTTGCTTTATCATATACAAATACTGCCCAAGCATACATATCCTCTATATAGGTTAAATTATTTGACATATTTGATGCAGTTGCAGCATCTACTCCATATTCATCTAATATATCTTGTTCTAGTTTAATATATCCAAATCCATCCTCGGTGAGTGTTAAATTATTTATAATATAACTTTGAAATCTCAAATCGTGTAGTGAGCGCAAATAAATATTTTCATATAAATTAGTAAAATCTAAATTAGTTTCTTTAATTAGATATGACACTAAATCAAAAGTTTTATAAGTAGTATAGTAATAAAGAAATCTATTAGTATCTCCTACTATACCTATAAATAGTTTTGCTGCTGCATCTTTATTTAATTTTAATTTAGTATTTTTTACTAGTTCCACTACTAATTGAGATGCACTACTCGCCTTATCATCTATAAGTTCTATATCTGCAAACTTCTCTATAAATGGATGGTGGTCTAACTTAATTTTAAAATTAAACTTAGTAACATCTACTCCATCTACTCTTTTTAAATCTGGAGTATCTAAAACAATAAGTAAAGAATTATCATACATGTCATCTGTAAACTTATCTAATTCTCCGATATATTTATGTTTAGATGCAGGAACACCTACAACATAGACTTGTTTTTTAGGGAATGTATTTAGAATAACTTCTTTAAGTCCTAAAGTACTTCCTAAAGCATCCGGGTCAGCACCTATATGTCTTGCTATAACTATTTTATCGTATTTTTTTATTACTTTATATATTTCTTTAAATATATTGTTCATAACTCACCTACTATCTATATAGATTATACACTATTTTTCTTTAAAAGAAAATAATTGTATAAAAGGATATTAGTTATTTACATAATATCCTTAAATTTTTACTTAACTAACTCGTAAGTATCTTTTACTATCATTATCTCTTCATCAGTTGGAAGTACTATTACTTGAACACTTGAATCATCAGTACTTATCTTACCTTCTCTTTCACTTAAGAATCTTGCTATTTTATTGTTAGAATCAGTATCTTCATAAATACCAAGTGCGTTTAATCTTCTTAAGACTTTACTTCTAAACATAGGTCCATTTTCACCTACTCCAGCAGTAAATACAATAGCATCAACTTTTCCATCTAACTCTAGATAGTATTCACTTATGTATTTAGCAACCCTATTTGTATACATTTGATAAGCTAGAATAGCATTTTCATCACCATCTTCGTATAACTGTTCTACATCACGGCAATCAGCTTTACCACATACTCCTAAAAATCCACTTTTCTTATTTAAAGCATTGGTAACTTCACTAACGCTCATACCAGATTCTTTGCAAATGTATTCTATTATAGATGGGTCTATAGAACCACTACGAGTTCCCATCATAAGTCCATCTAGAGGAGTGAGTCCCATAGTTGTATCATAACAAATTCCATCCTTTACACATGCGATACTAGAACCACTTCCTATATGGCATATTATTAGATTAACATCTTCTTTATTTAATCTTTTCTTCATTTCAGTAGTTATATACTTATGACTAGTTCCATGGAATCCATATTTTCTAACACCATACTCTTTATACCAATCGTAAGGTACTGGATATAAATAATTTTCTTTAGGCATTGTCTGATGAAATGCAGTATCGAATACAGCTACATTTGGTACATCTTTAAATGCTTCTTTCATAGCAGCAATTCCTGCTAAATTACCTGGAAGATGAAGAGGTCCTAGTTTTATTAAACCTTCTATATCTTTGATAACTTTATCAGTTATTATAACTGATTTAGAATACATCTCACCGCCGTGTAGTACACGATGTCCTATAGCATCTATTTCATCTAGAGATTCAATAACTTTATTTTCTAATAATTCTTCTATTAAAACCTTTGCTGCTTCTGTATGATTTTTCAAAGGTCTTTCCTTTTTTATCTTTTCTCCATTGATTTTAATAGTCCAAAAACAATCTTCTTCTCCTATTTTTTCTATATAACCGTTTATTAAAACTTTTTCTTCTGGCATTTCATATACTTGAAATTTAAGTGATGAACTACCTGCATTAACACATAATATTTTCATAAATTCTCCTTTATATTTTATATTCTAATATTCTTAAATTTGGAATATTTATTTTAGATAAATCACCATCTTCTGGGATATTTCCAAGTAAATAGTGAAATGCTCTAACTACCGCACTATGGGTAACTACAAGTACATTTTTATCTTTATAACGAACTTTTATATCTTCTAAAAAGTCAGATACTCTATACATGAAATCCTGTATAGGCTCTATATTATTTAGACTTGTATTTAGTATTACATCCCAGCAGTCTATAGTATCTACTTCATCTATTTTTGCGCCTTCGTTTAATCCCCAATCGCGCTCTTTAATCCTATCATCTGTATTTATAGGATATTTGAAATCAACTAATATTTTTGCAGTTTCTCTTGCTCTAGATAGAGGGCTTGATATAACTACATCTATATTTAATTTATCTACTAATCTTTGAAGTTCCAAAGCATCTTTTATACCTTTTTTAGACAAGGGTATATCGGTTATACCTTGAACTTTCTTTTCTTTATTCCAAACAGTTTCCCCATGTCTTACAACATATAAAATCATATTAATTCTTATCTTTCATCATTGGGAATAATACTACATCTCTTATAGATGGTTGATCGTATATAATCATAAGTAATCTATCTATTCCAAATCCAAGTCCAGATATAGGTGGCATTCCTTGTTCCATAGCTCCCATAAAGCCTTCATCTACTTCCATAGTCTCATCGTCACCTTGTTCTCTTGCTTTTAATTGTCCTTCAAAGGCTTCTCTTTGTACAATAGGATTTACAAGTTCAGAGTATGCTTTACATAACTCAGTCCCACAAGCAACTACTTGGAATACATCTATAATTCTATTATCGTTATCATTTCTTCTTGCAAGAGGTATTAAGAAAGCTGGATAATTGTATATTATAACTGGACCAACTATATTTGCTCTAATAGTCTTTTTGTATACAAAATCTATTATTTGACTTATAGATTTATAATCCTCTAATTCTGCTAGAGTAAACAAGCCTTTTTCTACAATCTTTTCTTTTAATGTTTTAGGGTCTTCTATACTTAAGAAATCAAATCCAAGTATTTCTCTTAATTTTTCTACATAGTTTATTCTATCCCAATTTTCTTTTCCAAAATCTAGAGTAACACCTTGGTATTCAATAGTAGTAGTACCTAATAATTCTTTGAGGAGTGCTTTTATAAATTTTTGATAGAATACTATATTATCTTCAAAGTTCCAGTATGATGCATACCACTCAACCTGAGTAAACTCTTGGAGGTGCTGGGTATCCATACCTTCATTTCTAAAGCATCTTGCAAGTTCATACACTCTATTAAATCCACCAGCTATACATTGCTTTAGATATGTCTCTGGTGCGATTCTTAAGTTAAAATCAGTATCAAGAGCATTGTGATGTGTATAAAATGGTTTTGCAGCAGCTCCACATACAGCACTTTGTAATATAGGTGTTTCTACCTGTAAAAATCCATTTTCTCCTAAAAATTTATGAATAAAAGAATATAGTTTACTTCTTCCTAAGAATACTTTTCTAGACTCTTCATTAGATATTAAATCTACATAACGCTCTCTATACTTCATCTCTATATCAGATAAACCATGGAATTTCTCTGGAAGTGGTTTTAAAGCTTTACCTAAGAAAGTAATACTTTCTGCAAGTAGAGTTTTTTCACCTGTTTGAGTAGTTATAATTTCTCCTTTTGCTCCAACAAAGTCTCCTAAATCAACTAATTTTTTAAAGAATTCATAATCATCAGGATTAGTTACATCTGATTTTAATTGTACTTGTATATCAGCCTCTAAATCTCTTAAACGGATAAAACTTAATTTACCCATCTTTCTTAAAAAAACTATTCTTCCTGCAATACTTATATTCTTAGTTCCATCTTTTAATTCACGAGCCTCTTTTAAAGTATTAGTTACATCATAACTATCTGGATAAGGATTAGTATATTTACTTATCTCATCTATCTTATTTCTCCTAACTAATTCTTGTTCTGTTAACTCTCTCATAAAATCACCTCAATGTAATAATAATACCATAAATTGTTAAATAAATATAGGTTTTTAAAGAAAAAAATAAATTTTGATAGATATTTATCAAAATTTATTTAACTACTATATTTACAAGTTTTTTAGGGATTACTATTACTTTGACTATCTCTTTGTTATCTGTATAAAATTTTACATTGTCTATTGTAAGAGCAAGAGATTTCATATCATCTTCACTAGTATTAGAATCTACTTCCATTTTACCTCTAACTTTACCGTTTACTTGTACAACCATCGTATATGTATTATTCTCTAGTTTATTTGAATCATATGTTGGAAAACTAGAATTAATAAACATATCACCTAAGTTATATTTTTCATTTAACTCTTCAGTTATATGAGGTGCGATTGGATTAAGTAGGTGTAAATAAGTTCTATAGTCTTTATTAGAAACACTATCTAATTTTTCAAGTTCATTAAGCAATATCATTAAAGCAGATACTGCTGTATTATATTTAATATTAAGTAAATCATCAGTTACTTTTTTAATAGTTTGATTAATTAGAATTTCTGTTTCTTTAGAGTATTCATCTTTACCGTTTAATTTTTCACCTAATCTATATACTCTATCCAAAAATTTAAAACATCCTTTAAGACCATTCTCACTCCAAGATGCATCTTTTTCATAGTCTCCTATAAACATCTCATAAGTACGAAGTGCGTCAGCCCCATATTCTTTTATTATATCATCAGGATTAACAACATTACCTTTAGACTTACTCATCTTCTCCCCGTTTTCGCCTAGTATCATACCATGACTTATACGAGTCCAAATCATCTCTTTATTAGGTACTAATCCTATGTTATACAAAAATTGTACCCAGAATCTTGCGTATAGTAAGTGACGGGCAGTGTGTTCCATACCACCGTTATACCAATCTACTTTATTCCAATATTTCATAGCATCCATACTAGCAAATTCTTTTTCGTTATGTGGGTCCATAAATCTCAAGAAATACCAACTAGAACCTGCCCAGTTTGGCATAGTATCTGTTTCTCTTTTTGCTTTACCTCCACATTTAGGGCAAGTTGTATTTACCCATTCAGTTATTTTAGCAAGTGGACTTTCTCCGTTATCTGTAGGCTCATACTCTGCAACATTAGGTAAAAGTAAAGGTAAATCTTTCTCATCCATTGGTTGCCATCCACATTTATCACAGTATATCATAGGTATTGGTTCTCCCCAGAATCTCTGTCTTGAGAATATCCAATCTCTCATTTTATAGTTGTTAACAACTCTTGCGATTCCTTTTTTAACTAACATATCTGTTATAGATTTTTTAGCATCCATTACACTTTTTCCATTAAACTCTTCTGAATTTATAAGACGAGCATCAGGATTTTCTAAGTAATCGTACTTTTCGTATGCTTTTTCTTTTAAATCTCCACCTGTTATTACTTCTATTACCTCTAGGTTATGCGCTTTTGCATACTCATAGTCTCTTTCATCGTGTGCGGGTACTGCCATGACTGCTCCAGTTCCATAATCTCCAAGTACAAAGTCTCCTAAAAATATCGGAACTTCTTTTCCATTTACTGGATTAATTGCTTTTATACCCTTTACTTCAACACCAGTTTTACCTTTGTTAAGTTCTGTTCTATCCATATTAGATTTCTTTTTAGTCTCTTCTATATACTCTAATACTTCTTCTTTATTTTCTACATTTGGCATTAATTCTTTTATAAGTTTACCATCAGGAGCTATTACAAAGAATGTAATTCCGTAAATAGTCTCTATACAAGTTGTAAATATAGAAAATTTAGAACCTGTTGATAAGTCTATATCTACTTCTACTCCTGTTGATTTACCTATCCAATTTATTTGACCTAATTTTACTTTATCAGCAAAATTTGTATCGTCTAATCCTTTAAGTAAATCCTCTGCATAATCACTCATCTTAAGCATCCACTGTGACTTTTCTTTTTGTACTACAGTCTCGCCGCATCTTTCACATACCCCACCTGCTGCATCTTCATTAGATAAAACTGTTTTACAGTTAGGACACCAATTTACAGGTATAGTATCTTTATAAGCCATACCGTGTTTATAAAACTGTAAGAATTGCCACTGTGTCCATTTATAATATTCAGGATCAGTAGTTGAAAACTCTCTAGACCAGTCAAATGAAAAACCTAAAGATTTCATTTGTCCCTTGAATGTCTTTATGTTTTCTTTTACTGCTTCACTAGGATGTATATGATTTTTTATAGCATACTGCTCTGCAGGAGCGCCAAATGCATCCCATCCCATAGGATATAGTACATTATACCCTTGCATTCTTTTAAGGCGCGCTATTGCATCCTGTGCGGTATAACTTCTAACATGCCCAACATGTAGTCCAGACCCTGATGGATATGGAAACTCTACTAATATATAGTAAGGTTTCTTACTCTTATCGTTTTCTACTTTAAAACTACTATTGTCTTCCCAATATTTTTGCCATTTCTTTTCTATTTTACTAAAATTATACATGTTTTCCTCTCTTTCCATAGTGTATGCCTAGTAGGTGGTAACAAGATAGAATTAATAATATTAAAGGTATTATTGATACTACTAATCCTAAAATAAAGTTATCAAATAAGCATACTATACATACTGTTGTAGCAAGTATAAATGAATTTATTAAACATATTTTATTCGCAATCTTCTTTAAATTCTTTTCATTAACACTTACTCCATATTTTATTTTTAAATATCTCATCTCTTTTCCCTCAGGAAATTTTTTAAGCACACTACTCCTACACAGTACAAATACAAAATAGAATAAGTAAGCTATTAAAAATGTCACTAAATAAATTATTAATTCTCTCATAACCTCTCCTTTTTAAAAAACTCACATCCTAGTATAAGGACGTGAGTATTTACGTGGTACCACCTTAATTTGTTCTTTAAAAGTTTAACGCACTCATACGAAAAGACTCCAAAGCGAGTTCATAACGTTTATTTAAAGTTTCCACCAACCACTTTTTCTCTATAAAATAAATTAGTTACTACTACTCTTTTTCACTGCCTTTTAAAAATATACTAATATTATATTACACTTCGTTAATATATTCAAGTAGTTTTAACAATAATTCGATATATTTTTTCTCTAAGTAATCTTTACCATTAGCAAGTTTTCTTATCTCTATTCTCTTTTTCTTTAAATCGTATTCATTAGAAAACATTATATCATCTATTCTCTGTTTTACTACTGTCTTTATTGGTAAATCACTTATAATCTCAGTTATATCATCACTTATTATTCTACTTGCTTCTACTTCTAAATCCTGCCCACTACATATTATAGTTAATTGTTCATTAGTTGGAACATCACTAACTTCTATTACTAAGTCTGTATCATCTTTGTAGTATTCATTTTTTACTTGATTACTCGATACAAAAGTATTTATTAAAGATGTAACATTAGTATTTTTAAACCTTATTTTATAATCTCTCTTATTTGGAATTACACCTATCTTACCACTTACAGGTAGTATAGTAAGTCTATATTGATTTTTATCGTATACAAACTCTATATTAGTTATTAAGTATTCACCTTTTAAATAGTTATTAGTCTCTCCATCATCCTCATAAATACTATATGTATTACTACTTCCAGGGAATACTTGTATCTCTAACTTTTTAGGAACGCTCGTATCATTTGTAGGATTACTATCTAAAGGAATAATAGCTCCAGCTTTTACAAAGACTGGATATTGGTGGTCTCTATAAAAGGATACATATCTTCTATTTCCTTTATATTGTTTACCTGTAAAAAATCCATACCAAATACCATCTGGTATATATATCTTTTGTATAACTCTATTCATCAGATATTCTTTTTTAGAAGTAATAGGACTTACTAGAAATGTAGACCCAAAAAAGTATTCATCCTTATAAACTGAGTCATATATACCTGGATAAGTATAATATAAAGGCTCTATTAAAGGCTTACCATATTTAAAATACTTATATGATTCAGTATATAGATATGGTATTAGTTTATGTCTTAAATTAAGATAATCAGTTGCAATCTCTCTAGGCTTTAAACTCCATTTCCAAGGTTCTCTTTTATAGTACTTCCCTCCATCAGACCCGAGTCTTAATATTGGAGAAAATGTTCCAAGTTCTACAAATCTAATAAATAGTTCACTATCTTCAATACCTCCAGTAGTACCTCCTATATCATGACTCCAAAAGCTTATTCCCATATTAGATGCAGACATGTTAAACATAGGCATCTTTTTTAAAGTATCCCAACTTACATCAGACTTACCTGCGTATAGTATTGGGTATCTATGAGATGCAATATGTGAATTATGAGCTGTAATTAGAGGTCTTTTATTATTTAAAGTATTATAATATAGATAATGTTTTAAAATTGTAAGTCTATCTAAAGCATTAGGATTAAATGTATCAATTGAATAAAAATCTACTCCTATTTGATTAAGAGGACTTATAAGTATTTTAAAAAGTACATCTATTGTTTTAGCATCATATACATTAAAAGGTATATTGCCGTTTTTATCAACAGATAAATAAGGCTTAATTTTATCAAATGAAGCATTATTAGGTTTAAATTCTTTAAGATTTTCTAATTGTTGACAAGATGTTTCCATAACTATTATATCGTTAGGTTCTATTACATTTAAGAAACTACATAATGG
>CANRBR010000038.1 GCA_947628915.1 uncultured Bacilli bacterium
ACTCTAATTATATTAAAATTAATTCAATAACAGAGTTAATTTTTAGGTAAAAATCTCCTTACTTATTCTACACTACCAAGTGATTAATTATTATCACTTTTATAATCACAACTACTACATTTAATTATATTCTTTTTTTCAGTTAACATACTACCACATTCAGGGCATTTTTTACCTATAGGTTTATCCCAGTAAGCTTCTTTACACTTAGGATAGTTATTACATCCATAGAATATTTTACCTCTTTTACTTCTTTTTTCAACTATTTTACCATCGCATTTAGGACAGTCGCAAACAAAAGTTACTTCTTTTTTCTCCTGCTTTATGTATTTACACTTAGGATAGTTACTACAAGCAGTAAACTCTCCATATTTCCCTTTTCTAATAACTAGTGGACTACCACATTCAGGACAATCCTCACCAGTTTTTTCTGCCTCTTTTTTAGGCATAGCCTCAAATGCGTTTTTAACACTCGGTTCAAACTCATCATAAAACTCTCTTAATACTTTTACGTAATCTATATTACCATCTGCTATTTTATCTAAGTCATTTTCCATATTTGCAGTATATTCTACATTTATTAAATGACTAAAGAACTCTTGTAATTTATCAGTTATTTCAAATCCTGTTTCAGTAGGAACAAATTTCTTTTCAACTATATTTGCATATCCTCTTTTTTTAATTATATCCATTGTAGTTGCATAAGTACTTGGTCTTCCTATACCCAACTCTTCCATCTCTTTTATAAGTTTAGCTTCTGTATAACGAGCAGGCGGGTTAGTGAAGTGTTGCTCCTTTGTAATATCTGTTGATACTAATACATCAGATTTATAATTCTCAAGTGGAGGAAGTATAGTATCTTTAGTATCTTCATAATCTTTATACACTTTTAAATATCCATCAAAATCAATTATTTGTCCAGTTGCTTTAAACTGATAATTGTTATTATCAAGTACTACTGTTGTATTTATTGTAGTGGCACTTCTCATAAGTGAAGCAAGAGCCCTAAAATAAATCATCTTATATAGTTTATATTCATCGTTAGTTAAAAATGGTTTAACATCACTTGGAGTTCTATTTATACTAGTTGGACGAATACCTTCGTGAGCATCCTGTACATTTTCAGTTTTCTTAGATACTTTAACACTTCCAATATACTCTTTACCATATTTAGCCTCTATATATTTATAAGTATCACTTATAAATTCATTTGAAAGTCTAATAGAATCTGTACGCATATAAGTAATTAAACCTACAGTCTCACTTTCAAGTTCTACTCCTTCATATAGTTTTTGAGCTATTTGCATAGTCTTTCTAGCATTAAAGCCTAATTTATTTGATGCATCTTGTTGCATTGTACTTGTTGTATATGGAGGTTTAGATTGCTTTTGTTTAGTCTTTTTATCTACACTTTCTATTTTAAAAGCATTACTTAAGTTATTTAGTACTTCATTTGCTTCTATTTCGTTATGTATTTTAAAATCTTTATGGTTATAGTTAAATAAACTAGCAGTAAATTCAGGGAATATAGCATCTATCGTCCAGTATTCTTCTGGTTTAAATGCCATAATTTCTCTTTCTCTATCTACTATTAGTTTTAAAGCAACACTTTGAACGCGTCCAGCAGATGAACCATCTGTTTTAGATTGTATCAACCTAGATAATCTAAAACCTATTATTCTATCTAATATTCTTCTAGTTTCCTGACTATTTACTAAATTTTTATCTATTTTTCTTGAGTGTTTAAATGCTTCAACTACTGCATTTTTAGTAATCTCGTTAAATACTACTCTATCATAGTCTTTATCAGTTAATCCAAGTACTTTTTGTAAGTGCCAACTAATTGCCTCTCCCTCACGGTCAGGGTCTGTTGCAAGATATACATGACTTACTTTCTTAGATTCTTTTTTAAGTTCATCAATAACACTCTTTTTACCTTTCATAGTTATATAATCAGGCTTAAAATCGTTTTCTATATCTACACCTAGACCATATTTACCCTTTGTAGATAAATCTCTTACATGTCCCTTGCTAGATAATACCTTATAATCACTACCTAAATATTTTTCTATAGGCTTTGTTTTACTTGGTGATTCCACTATAACTAAATTCTTAGACATATGTGCCTCCATTTCTATTAATATTTTATACACTATAAAGTTATTTTTGTCAACTGTAAATATGAATAAAAGTTGTATATAAAAATTACTGCATAATAAAAAATACAGTTTTTAAAAAACTGTAAAAATATTATATATATGTATTAATATTATTTTTTATAATTTGTTTTACTTTATTTATGTCATATATATCTGTACAAAACTTACTTCCTGTAAAATCTGTACCTTCAATATCTACACCATCTATACTACCAATTATTTCTACGTCACTTAGTTTTGCATTACGCAAAGACTTTTCAAATACTGTTTGTGGGTTTAGTTTTGCTCCTGTACTTCCTTTAAAATCTATTCCTCTAACATCTACATCATTGAAACTTCCTATTATTTCCACATCGCTTAGTTTTGCATTACGCAAATTTTTATTAAGTACTGTTTGGGGATTTAGTTTTGCACCTTTGCTTCCCGTAAAATCTGTACTCATTACAAATACATCATCTAAGCTACCTGTTATTTCTACATCACTTAGTTTTGTACTATATAAACTCTTATCATATACTGTTTGAGGATTTAATTTTGCTCCTGTACTTCCTTTAAAGTCTGCACCTCCAACATTTACTCCATCAAAATCTCCTGTTATTTCTACATCGCATAATTTTGTATCACATAAATTTTTTTTATATACTGTTTGAGGATTTAATTTTGCACCAGTACTTCCTTTAAAATTTGTTCCTCTAACACACACACCATCAAGACTATCTATTATTTCTACATCACATAATCTAGAATTATATAAATTTTTTTTATATATTATTTGGGAATTTAATTTTACTCCAATACTCCCTGTAAAGTCTGTTTCTCTAACATCTACATCATCGAAACTTCCTATTATTTCTACACCATACAATTTTGAATTATTTAAACTTTTATCAAATACTGCTTGGGGATTTATCTTTACACCACTTAAACCATCGAAATTGTGATTACAAACTTTTACATCATCGAATGAAACATTACTAAAATTTATTTTTTTATATATTTCTTCCCAATTATCTCTAAAACTATAATAATTTTCTTTATTCGAAAACAAAATATTTTTAAGTAATGTTGGACTTAATTTTTCAAACAATATCTTTTTTCTACTCTTAATATTAATCATTTCTTCATAAAAATAGTTTGCTAACTCTTCAATGAATTTATCACTATATATCTTTTCCATAAAAACCTCCTATATCGGTTATTATTTTAACACCTGATAGTTTTTATGTCAACAATTGGTATCTTATTGTAATATATTAATATTAATTTTTTTCCAATAACCAATTTATAATATTTTTATGAATTATCCCATTTTGAGATAAATCAAACTTATCCATAGAAATAACATATTTTGGATAATTGTCATTAATCTCTTTGTATATTCCAAACTCTCTTTCGTTAACTTTATCATCATCACCTATTTGAAAACAAACTTGATAATATTCTTTATTACCATCTTTTAAGGCTATAAAATCTACTTCTCCATTATCCAAAGTTCCTATCTTAACATCATACCCTCTATATATTAATTCATTGTATACTATATTTTCTATATAAGCACCTAGTTGTTCTTTTTTAGAAGCTCCAACTACTCTTCCTAAACCTAAATCAGTTAAATAATATTTATATTTTCCATTTAATATTCTTTTTCCTCTTATATCATATCTATCAACTTTTGAAATTAAAAGTCCTCTACACATATATTCCAAATAATTATATATTGTTTCTTTCGACACTAATCTATTATCATTATTTTTAAAATAAAGAGACAAATTGTCAGCTGAAAAAACTTGTGCTGGAGTTGTCAAAATATATTCTAATATTCTATTGAACAAATCAATATCGCTTATTTTAAATCTTTTAATTATATCTTTCATTACAATAGAATCATAAACATCTGATAAATATGTTCTAACTTGTTTTTCTTCATCAAATCTAAACCTTTGAGGCATACCTCCCCATTTTACATAATCTAAAAACAAATCATCTTTATTTTCATATCCTTTTAACTCGCAAACTTCTTCAAAAGTAAATGGTTGCATTTTAAAACTTACATATCTTCCAGATAAGAGTGTTGCTAAATCGCCTGATAATAAATCACTATTAGAACCAGTTATAAAAATAGATACATTTTTTGTAGCCTTTAAGGAATTTACTGTTTTTTCCCATTTATCTATATTTTGGATTTCATCAAAAAGTAGATAATATTTCTTTTCATCATTAATTATGTTTATAATATAATTATTTAAATCTTTAAAATCATTAATGTCTGAATAAGTAACATCTTCAAAATTGATATATATAATATGACTGTTATCTACTTTTGTTTTTAACTCATCAACAATTTGACCGAGTAAAGTAGATTTTCCGCATCTTCTTATTCCAGTTATAACTTTAATTAAATCTTCATCATAAAAAGGTCTAATTTCTTTTAAATATTTTTCTCTTTTAATCATTATTCATCACCAAAATAATTATAATACAATTTATTCCTTTTGTCAATTTTGTACGATGCATCGTACAAAATCACTATTTTCGACAATTTTGTACGATGAAATTATTTCATTAAAGAACCTTTCTCACATCTATTTCCAAAAGAATCTATAAGTTTACCATCTTTAATTACTCTAACTACTTCACAGTTGTTAGAACATCCTTTGCACTCATATCCTTTTGTTTCAAAGCTAATATTATCTATATTTAGATCAAACTCTTTATCACTTGGAGTCTTACTTGAAAGAATTGCAGCTCCAATCGCACCCATTAAATGACTATTATTATCTACTATTACATTAGTATTTAAAACCTCATTAAAATACTTAACTACTCCAACATTTTTACTTACTCCACCTTGAAATACAATAGGCTCTCTTAATTTTTTACCTTTCCCGACATTATTTAAATAATTAAGTACTACACTTTTACAAAGTCCAGCTACTATATCTTCTTTTTTGTATCCAAGTTGTGCTTTATGGATAAGGTCTGATTCTGCAAATACAGTACATCTAGCAGCAATCTTAACTGGATTTTTACTCTTTAAAGCGAGTACTCCAAAATCGTTTATATCTACACCTATTCTTTTAGATTGACTAGATAAAAATGCTCCTGTTCCTGCTGCGCATAAAGTATTCATTGCATAATCAGTTATAACTCCGTTATTAAGTAAAATTATCTTAGAGTCTTGTCCTCCTATTTCAATTATTGTTTTAACATCAGGATAATAATTTAAAGTACCATAAGCATGGCATATTATTTCATTTTTAACTACATTAGCTCCTAGCATAAGTCCAATTAACTTTCTCGCACTTCCAGTAGTTCCTATTCCAGATAATATATAACCTTCTGGTATAGTTAAAGTACTAATCAATTTTCTTACTGCATCTATAGGACTTGCCATAGTCCAAATATAATTAGATGATAATATGTTGTTATAAGAATCAATTATAACTCCTTTAGTTGAAATAGACCCTATATCTACTCCAAGATAACACTTATTCATGTCTTTTCCTCATTTCAATCATATCGTAAAAAGCCTCTAATCTAGTTTCAAATCCAACACTAGATGTATTTGCATCCATACTAAGAAATAGTACAGGCATATTATTTTCTTCACACATTTTATTAATTATACCCATGCTTCCTATTTCAGGAGTACAAAAACTAGACTTGATATGTATTATTCCATCATACTTATTATCTATTAAATACTTTGTATAATAAATATTATCCATCGCATCCGCACCCATCTTATATTTAATATTTTTTAATTTTTTTAAATACCTCTTACTTTTCCTACCCTTTTCAAATAGCAAATATGTAACATTAGTAAACCTTTTAACTTCTACATTAAAACTTTCTAAAATAGATTCTATATTGTTATTTGCAAAAGGTTCCATAAGAGTGTATAATTCCCCAATCACACCTATTTTTATATTATCTTTAGGTTTATTAATCTTGATACTTTTTATTCTTATTTTATACTTAATATAGTTGTATTTAAGTCCTATAAATGTCTTAACTTTACTAAAAGATAATAACATTTTATTATATTCAGCTTCTAAATTAGACTTACTATATCCTGCATTTTGTCTTATATAGTCTTCTAGTTTGTCCATATATTTAACCATTTTAATAGTTATTCCTAGATAATATAAAGATTTAATTACATTTAATTTAGGATTAATAGTTTTTAATATTCTATATATTTTTTTTAAGTCAGTATGTCCCATACTAACTAAATTAAAATATTCAAATTTATATCCTAAATCAGTCAATATTTTCTCCTGCAATTCATAATAGTATCCATACCTACAACCTCCACCCATCTGAATTAGTGTATTTGCGCCCATCTCTAAACACTCTATATATGTACCTAGTGTATATTTAAAAGGTGTACACAAAGTATCCGGACTATTCTTACTACCTAGTTCTATTGTCTTACTAGTAATAGTAGGAGAATCTAATATCCTAGAGTTACTTATCTTAGAAAATAAAAACTTAGCTGGTACATGATAGTTACCCATAAGTGGAAAAGCAATTACACGTTCCATATTATCACCAATTAATTATATGAAAAAAAATAAGTATTAAAACCTATTTTAAAATTAATTCTTTAACTTTATCTTCTAAATATTTGTTTTCATCTTCTACTTCTACATCGTTCATATCAATTGCTGTACCATAATTTAATCTTAAATTACCATTGTGTTTATACTCACCACTTATTCCAAATGGAACAATTAACGAATTAGTCTTTTTAGCAATCCTAGTTATCCCACTTTTAAAAGGTAATATTATATCATCTGTTTTATTTCTAGTTCCTTCTGGAAATATTCCTATTATATTACCACTTTTAAGTAAACTTAAAGATGTTTTAATAGCATTTAAATCTAAGTTATCTCTATCTATTGGATAGGCTCCTAATTTTTCAAAAAGATATTTTGTTATTTTATTTGAAAAAAACTCTTTTTTTGCCATAAAATGTATATCATCTTCTATATATAGGGCAACAAAAGGTATATCCCAAAATGACTTATGATTACCAACTAGTATATAAGGTTTGTTTGGTATATTTTCTATTCCATTTATAGTAGGTTTGAATATTAACTTAATAGGTAGTCCTATTATATCTCTAATACTTTTATAAAATTTAATATTGAATCTATTATTCATAAAATCACCTTTACAATTATATAAAATTATTAACATTAAGTCAATAAAAAGGACATATATCATGCCCTTAAATTTATTCATCTACATACTGTAATACTCCATCTTTTAATCCGAGTGATCTAATATTTTCTAATGTCCATTTACTAGATACTTTTACTTCTATTAGTTTAGGACATGCCGCAAACATTGCTTCTGGATCTTCTATTTTAGAAGTATCAAAATTTTTCAAATTTATAGTCTCTAAACTATGACACTGGTCAAACATTCTATTTGTGTGAGTTAAATTAGGCGTTTCAAAATTACTTAAATCTATAATTTTTATATTAACACAAAATCTAAACATTTGATTCATATTAATCACACTTGAGGTATTCCATCTATTTATATTTATATTTATTAAGTTGCTACAATTTGAAAACATACCACTCATATTTGTTACTTGCGAAGTATCAAAATTATTTAAATCTAAACTCGTTAAATTACTACAACCTGAAAACATAGATGCCATACCTGTTGCATTTGGAGTATTAAACATACTTAAATCTAATTCTGTTAGACTGCTACAGCCATTAAACATGCTGCCAAAATCTTTAACGCTTGTTGTATCAAAACTACTTAAATCCAATTCTGTTAGACTGCTGCAGCCTGCAAACATACCTGCCATGGTTGTTACATTTGAGGGTTTAAAATTTTTCCCAAATTTTACATATTTTAAACTCTTGCAACTCCCAAACATAAAATCAAGATTAGGTACACCAGACGCATCAAAACTACTTAAATCCAATGACTCTAAACTACTACAATATCTAAACATTCTATTCATGGAAATTACTTGACTTGTATCAAATTGTTCTAGTCCTTTTATATGTTTTAAATTTGTACAACCTTGAAACATATATGCCATACCTGTTGCACTTGATGTATTAAACATGCTTAAATCTAATTCTGTTAAACTACTACAATCGCTAAACATATTACCAAAAGCTTTAACACTCTTTGTAACAAATACACTTAAATCCAATTTTGTCAATCTACTACATCCAGAAAACATGTTTGCCATGTATTCTACATTTGAGGTATCCAATCCATTTAAATTAATATTTACTAGACTCGAGCATCCAGAAAACAAAGAATTCATATTTGTAACTTTTGAAGTATTAAAACTATTTAAATCTATTTCATCTAAAGTACTACAATTTGCAAACATCCCATCAATTCTAGTAGTTTTAATTGTGTCAATTCCTATAAGATTGATGTTTTTTAACATTTTACATGCACTAAACATAGAATCCATTCTTGTTACTTTAGATGTGTCTATTAAATTTAACTCTATTTCTTCTACTTTTTGAAAATTTTGAAAAATATTATTAATACCTGTCGGGCAACTTATATATCCATCACTGTATACATATATTACACCTGTCTTATCATCATAATATCCTTTTATACTTTCTCCTGTTGCTGATAATACTGTACTTGGTAATGCTTGTAATTGCTCTTTTGTATATCCCTCTGGTAATACACTATCTTGTAAGAATGTTATCTTTTTTACTGTTGTATCTGCTGTTGAATAAGTTGCATCAGACTCATCAGTATTTTTATCTCCTACCAATTGTTTTATCCTAGCATTAAATGTCTGTCCATTTACAAGTGTACTTTCATTTAAATTCTTAAGTATTGTTATATCATCATCTGTTACTCTTGCATAATAATCGTCTATCATTCCCTTTAATACTCTTTTTACTTTTGAATCTTCTATTAATAATAGTCCACTTCTAAGTCCATGTCCTTCAGAAGCAATATAAATCTCTCTATCCCCAAGTACTATCTTCTTTCCATCATCTGCTATT